>JACPPP010000174.1 GCA_016190935.1 Armatimonadota bacterium
AGTCAGTGGTGGAACACGGTCTCTAGAAGGGTTCTCAGACAAGAACAACCCTGATGAGCGTCTTCGGGACTTGGCAGCTTCAGGGCAAGGATCTGCTCGCCGCCTGTACCAACACGCTCACCTCATCCCAATCTCCGGCTGCAAATTCCCATGTGTAAGTAGTACTCATCAAACGTGAGCTCTTACTTGAGTACAAATATCGCCAATGCCTCTGCATTTGTCGTTAGACCTGTTTCTAGAGGTTCCTGAACAAAGAGCATTTGTAACTACTCAGGCCTGTCGTATCGCATTGTTATAATGCAAAAGTTTCTCTCGGCGATGATATGCACGGGATTTTGGAAACAATAGGGATATGATTACCACATTGGATCGAGAGTTTTCGATATTCCTGGCGTCTCGAGACGAACTTGTTGTGCTGGTGCAAGATCTGCGCGCGGAGAATAGCATGTTGCGTGCGGAACTGACGGCATTGAACGCACGAATAAAGGAACTGGAAGATCGGCTTGGCAAAGACAGTCACAACAGCAGCAAGCCTCCCTCTAGCGACGGTCTCGCGAAAAAGCCTTCCCCAAAGAGTTTGAGGCAGGCGGGAAGTAAGCCCTCCGGCGGCCAGCCCGGACATCCCGGTTCGACGCTCTCGCTGTCGGAAACACCGGATCATGTGATCGTTCATAATCCCGTGCTTTGCAGAAACTGTGGCGCCGACTTGAAAGGCTCGCCTTGCGTCGGAGATGAGCGACGGCAGGTTTTTGACCTGCCTGATCCCAAGCTTGATGTAACGGAGCATCGCGTCGGCCATATAATTTGCGCGAATTGTGGGACAGAGAGTGCAGGCGAGTTTCCAGACTTGGTGAGGAAGCCGGTTCAATATGGCGGGCGCATCAAAGCCGCCGCCCTCTATCTGAACAACTGGCAACTGCTACCCTGGGAACGTCTCTGCGAACTGCTCCGCGATTTCTTCGGATGTTCCATCTCCGAAGGCGTTCTACAATCTGCGCTGCGCCAGTGCGAGCAGACCCTGACACCTATCACGGAACAGATCAAGGAAACCCTGGGGGGTGAGGATATTGCTCATTTCGATGAAACCGGCCAGCGAGACGCTTGCTTTCATGTATGACTTTCGCATCCCATTCGACAACAACCTTGCCGAGCGCGATATCCGCATGATGAAAGTGCGCCAGAAAGTATCGGGTTGCTTCCGAACCATCGAGGGAGCCAGGACCTTTGGAGTCATCAGAGGATACCTCTCGACCATGCGCAAACAGGGACACAATCTTCTGGCGGCACTCGAAAGCGTCTTCCAAGGGCGTCCGCTAGCCCCCGGCTTTACATGAACAGAGAACCCTCCTCGAAAAACCCGTGCAATATACTCTTACCTCACTGTGATGGCTGAGTAGTTACGAAATTTTTTGTTTTTGTGCTTCAGTGCAGGGTGGAGATTCATGTCAGACGGTGACACGAGGTTTATGATTGAGTCGGTTTGGCACGTTGGGGGATTGTCCGGGAGGGAGTTCAACTTCGGCTTTCGTGATGGGGCCGGGTTTGAAACCCGGCCCCATCAAATAGGAAACCCAGTCCAATCAGATGGGAAACCCGGCCCCATCAAGTGTGTTATGTGCGGATTCTATATCGAGGAATCTTCTTCGACGACAGGTTCGTCTTCGGCATCCGAGATTGCATCGGGATCGATGTCCTCATCCTCAGACAGGTCAACGTCGGTCACATCGGCCTCTTCGTCCTCGGACTCAGACTCATCCTCAGCTTCGGTATCCTCAACAACCTCGGACTCCTCCGATTCCTCTTCCTCTTCTTCCGTCTCGGTCTCGGAAGAGGCTAGAGCAAGCAGTTCCTCTTCTTCCTCTTCCTCTTCTTCGATCACTTCACGTGTAGGCGCAAGAAGCTCTCTCGGAGTCACAATCGGCTGGAAGGACTCATCCATCACGTCGAGTGACCTGAACCGAGGCAGCCCGGTCCCCGCCGGTATCAGGCGGCCTATGATGACGTTCTCCTTGAGCCCAACGAGATTGTCTCTCTTGCCCTTTACGGCGGCCTCAGTGAGCACTCTGGTCGTCTTCTGGAACGACGCCGCCGAAAGGAAGCTGTCCGTGGCAAGTGAAGCCTCGGTGATTCCAAGGAGCACCCAATCGGCTGTAGCCTCTGTGCCCGCCTGTGCTCTCACGCGAGCATTCTCGTCCTCGAAATTGAACTTGTCGACTATCTGACCCGGGAGGAACTTCGTATCTCCGGCCTCGTTGACCCTGCGGCGCTTGAGCATCTGTCGGACGATGATCTCAACATGCTTATCGTTGATGTCAACACCCTGGCTCTTGTAGACGCTCTGGATCTCGCTTACAAGATAGTCCATAACGCCGTGGACACCGCGAAGCTCGAGCACCTTCTGGGGATCGAGAGGCCCCTCAGTCAGTCGGTCGCCCGGACTTACTTCATCGCCGACCTCGACGTTCAGCTTGCCTCTGTGCGGCACAAGATGGGTCTTCCGAAGGATAACCTCCTGGACCGCGGCCTCGACTATCCTCCGCGCAAGCCGCTCTGTTATGTCGGTGCCCGCCGATATGATAGTGTCGCCGCTCTCCGGATCGACCACATTCTCCGCCGCGACTTCGCCCGAGATCGATGAAGTATCGACCACTGGAACGGTGGAGTGTATAATGACCCGCTTGAGCCCTCGCGTGTCGATGTCAACTATCTTGCCTGATACCTCGGTAATGATGGCCTGCCCCTTCGGCTTCCGGCCCTCGAACAACTCGACGACTCTGAGCAGTCCGCGGACCTGGTCCTCGAGCACCTTGAGCACCGCCTGGACAGCGCGCACTCTCTCTCGCTCGGCTCCATGAACGCCCTCCTCCTCGAAGGAGACGAGTCCTCTGCGGACGTCGTCGTGAAGCTCTCGCAGGGATTCCTGCTTCTTCTTCTTAACCTCCGCAACGCCGGTCAGGTACTTTCCGGCGACACCTCCGGTATGGAAGGTTCTCATCGTAAGCTGCGTGCCCGGCTCTCCGATAGACTGCGCGGCAATGATGCCGACGGCGGTCCCTGCCTCGACAAGTTTGCCTGTGGCCATGTCCCGACCGTAGCACTTCGCGCAGATACCCTGTCTGAGCTCGCAGAACAGCGGCGACCTTATGCCGATCCTCCGAATCCCTGCCTCGTCGATCTCCCTGGCTGCGGCGTTATCTATCTCTTCGCTCGCCAAAACGATCGGCTCGCTCTCACCCGGCAGGTAGATGTCCTCAAGGGCATACCGGCCTGCGATTCGTTCCCACAGATCCTCTATGACCTCTCCACCCTCTTCGATCCGGCTAACTTGGATGCCCTGCACAGTTTCGCAGTCCCTGCCGCGAACAATTACATCCTGTGCGACATCGACAAGCCTTCGAGTGAGATAGCCCGCGTCAGCCGTTCTAAGGGCTGTATCGGCCAGACCCTTCCTCGCGCCGTGGGTCGAGATGAAGTACTCCAGAACGTTAAGCCCCTCATGGAAGTTCGACTTGATCGGCAAGTCCTCGATCAGGTTTCCAAATGGGTCGCTCATCAGGCCCCGCATCCCTGAAAGCTGAGTGATCTGCCGTTTACTTCCTCTCGCTCCCGAGTTCGTCATCATATAGATCGGGTTGAAGGTATCGATCTTCTCAAGGATCGCCTCGGCGACCTGCTCGGATGCTTGAGTCCAAAGCTCCAGCACCTGCTGCTTTCGCTCGGCCTGAGTGATCTGACCCCGATGATAATACCGGTTGAGTTTGGCTACCTTCTCCTCGGTCTGGGAGACGATCTCATCCCTCTTTCCGGGGATGTCCATGTCTGTCATGGATATCGTTATCCCTCCGAAAGTCGAGTAGCGGAACCCAATGCTCTTCAGATCATCGAGGAGCTTGACGGTTCTTTCCACGCCGAACTTGGAATGGCACTCGGTGACGAGCGTGGCCATCACCTTCTTGTCTATGTCGGCGTCCACGAACTCCATCTCATCCGGCAGGGCCTGGTTGAAGATCAACCTTCCGACCGAAGTCTCCCGAACTTCACGTAAACCGTTCTTTGTTATCCGCACTCTGACCGGCTCGTGGAGATCAAGGGTGCCGTTGGAGTAGGCAAACACTGCCTCCTGCTCGTTCGCGAACGTAGGCAGTTCCTGCCCCTCCGCTGCATCCCTCTTCTGAGTCAGATAGTACGCGCCGAGAACGATGTCCTGGATGGGCGCGACTATGGGCCTGCCGTCCGCAGGCGAGAACAGGTTGTGCGTAGAAAGCATCAGTATTCTCGCCTCGGCCTGCGCCGTCGCCGAAAGCGGCACGTGAACGGCCATCTGGTCCCCATCGAAGTCCGCGTTAAACGCATGGCAGACCAGAGGGTGGACCTGAATTGCCTTGCCGTCAACCAGGATCGGCTCGAACGCCTGAATGCCCAGCCTGTGAAGCGTAGGCGCCCGATTCAGAAGCACAGGATGCTCCTTAATTACCTCTTCAAGCGCATCCCAGACCTCCGGCTTCATCTTGTCGATCATACGCTTCGCGGTCTTGATGTTCGAAGTGTACTGCCTCTCGACGAGCGTCTTCATCACGAACGGCTTAAACAGCTCCAGCGCCATCTCCTTAGGAAGGCCGCACTGATGCATTTTGAGTTCCGGACCGTCTACGATGACCGACCGTCCGGAGTAGTCCACCCGCTTGCCGAGCAGGGTCTTCCTGAACCGGCCCTCTTTGCCCTTCAGCATATCCGAAAGTGACTTTAGGGGCCTGTTGTTCGAGCCAACTACGGGCCTCGCGCGGCGGCCATTGTCAATCAGAGCATCCACCGCCTCCTGCAGGAGCCGCTTCTCATGGTTGATTATCGACTCCGGCGCGCGGATCTCCGTGATCTTCTTCAGCCTGTTGTTTCTGTTGATGATCCTCCGGTAAAGGTCGTTCAGGTCGCTTGTGGCGAACCTTCCACCGTCGAGCTGGACCATGGGCCTGAGCTCCGGGGAGATGACCGGTACTACTTCGAAGATCATCCACTCAGGGCGGCTCTTCGAGTTGACGAAAGCCTCAACAACCTCGAGCCTTTTTATTGCTCGCGCCCGCTTCGGGCCCTGAGTCTGCTGGATCTCCTTGCGAAGCTCTCTGGAAAGCTTTTCAAGATCGACCTCAGCAAGCAACTCCTTAATCGCAGCGCCGCCCATACCGGCCCTGAGCGCATCCGAGAAATCCGCGTCTAGCCTTTGGGTCAGAACGTCGAGCAGTCTAAGCAGGGCGCGATACTGGTCATCGTTGATAAGCTCCCTTCGCTGCACACTCTCGAGCAGCTTAAGAGTTGTGCCCAGCTCCTCTATCCTCTCGTTAGCCTCCCGCTCTTCCTGCTTGATTCCGTCGGCAAGCTGCTTCTTGCTCGCCTCCGTCTCCTGCTCAGTCCACTCGGCCTCGTGCTCTTTCTGCTCCTTAGCCTGCTCCTTGCGGAGTTTGGCGATTGCGGCGTCTCTTTCTGCCACAATCTGTTCTTCCTCAGCCGAGACGGCCGACCGAATCTTGTCAAGGTGCTCGTTTATGAGCTGTCTGTCAATGTGCGTTACTATGTAAGACGCAAAATAGAGCACTCGCTCGAGCGGCCTTGGGCTGATGTCCAGTATCAGGCTCATAGGGCTCGGCACGCCCTTCAGGTACCATATATGAGATACCGGGGCGGCAAGCTCGATATGCCCCATCCGCTCACGCCTCACCTTCGAGCGCGTAACCTCGACACCGCACCGGTCGCAGACGATCCCCTTGAACTTGACCTTCTTATACCGGCCGCAGTGGCACTCCCAGTCCTTGACCGGACCGAAGATCCGTTCACAGAACAGCCCATCGCGCTCCGGTTTGAACGTCCGGTAGTTGATGGTCTCCGGCTTCTTTACCTCACCGCAGGACCATCCCTTTATTTCATCCGGGGACGCAATCCCTATCCTTATCTTATCAAAGGCTCTTGAGTCAGCCATCAGCTAGATATCCTCCCTGATCTCCAAAGCTCTATGTCTACGCCTGGCGGTTATGCGGCCGCCATCGCCGCCCTCGCCGAACTCGTCTTCGGTTTCCTTGAGATCGATAGCTCTTGCGCGATCATCTTCAACGGTAACCTTAAGCCCCAGACTCTGAAGCTCGTTAACAAGAATCTTGAACGACTCCGGCACGCCCGGTTCGAGCATGCTGTCGCCCTTGACAATAGATTCATACGTCTTGACCCGTCCGAGAACATCGTCGGACTTGATTGTAAGTATCTCCTGAAGTGTATAAGCGGCGCCGTATGCTTCGAGCGCCCAGACTTCCATCTCGCCGAACCTCTGTCCACCGAACTGCGCCTTGCCTCCCAGCGGCTGCTGGGTTACCAGCGAGTAAGGCCCGGTCGAACGAGCATGGATCTTGTCCTCCACCAGGTGAGCGAGCTTCAACATGTATATGTAGCCCACTGCAGTCGGCTGGCTGAAGGGCGCGCCTGTCAACCCGTCATAGAGCTGGATCTTACCACTCAGGTGCCGCCTCGTGTTCCCGTCCGGCAGGAGTTCCTCGACCTCCTGCAGACCTATTCGCCTGTACACATTCTCGATGATCCGGCTCAGGATCTGCTCGGTGTCGTAGTCCTCCGGAGCGGGCTCACCCTCATAAGGAAGCGGCTCACGGGATTCTTTCTCACCCTTCTTGGCCTCAGCGTCTCCGTTCTTGCTCGTGATGGATTCAAACACAGCAACCGGATCCTCAACTACGGGTGGAGCGGCCAGTGCCCTTGCAACCATTTCGAGCCCGCGCGCGTCAAGGGAACCGATGGACTCCCTTACACGGGCCATAGCGGAATTCCAGGCATCCTCGAGAGGCTTGATAGCCTCATCGAGATCCTCATTGGTATGAACCTCCTGGACTCGCCTTAGAGCCTGATCGACCATCGAGTGCAGCTTAGCCAACTCTGGGAACTCCACATCAAACTTTAGGTCCGTGCGGACGTAGTCCTGCAGAGTTCCGAGCCGAAGCTTCCATGCAAGCACGTTCAGATCGGCCAGTATCTCCGGCTCCCTCGCCCCCTCGAATATCGGGTTGCGGAAGGTTACCCCCAGGTGCTTTGCAACCAGCCCAAGGTGTGTTTCCAGTATCTGTCCAATGTTCATACGGCTCGGCACGCCGAGAGGGTTGAGCACTATATCTACCGGGGTTCCGTCCGGGAGATGAGGCATATCCTCTACCGGGAGTATCTTGGAGATAACCCCCTTGTTCCCGTGCCGGCCTGCCATCTTATCCCCTTCCATCACCTTTCGCTTCTGGGCGATGTAGACGCGAACAAGCTGGTTTACTCCCGCCGGCAGTTCATCCCCGGGCTCCCTCTGGAGTTCACCGTCGCAGCGCTCGCAAAGGAGCCTTTCGGGCTTCTTCGAGAAGTTGAACACTGCTGCACAACGCGTGCACCGATACTTGAACCTTGAGAAGACCTTGACGTCCACTATCTTTCCGCTCTCACCGTGTGGGACGCGGAGCGACACATCGCGAGTCTCCTCGGCCTTCTTGCCGAAGATGGCGATTATCAGCCTTTCCTCTGCTGTAAGCTCGCCCTGACCCTTCGGCGCCACCTTTCCAACCAGGATGTCCTCCGGCCTGACCTCGGCTCCGACGCGAATTACCCCGTTTTCGTCCAGGTCCTTCAGCATGTCTTCGCCGATGTTCGGTATGTCCCGGGTCACTTCCTCAGGACCCAGCTTCGTATCCCTGGCTTCAGTCTCGTACTTCTCCACGTGAATCGAGGTGTAGACGTCGTCTTTCACCAGCCGCTCGGACAGAAGGATAGCGTCTTCGTAGTTGTAGCCGTGCCAGGGCATAAATGCGGCGAGCAAGTTCTGCCCAAGCGCAAGCTCTCCATTGGATGTGGACGGCCCGTCGGCGATAACTTGGCCAGTGCGCACCCGCTTGCCGACTTTGACGATCGGCCTCTGAGTAATGCATGTGGCCTGGTTGGACCTGAGCAGGTTGAGCAGCCGATACTCGTCGATCTGTCCGTCCTGCGTTTCTACCAGTATCCTCTCCGCCGTGACGCTTTTTATGATTCCGTCGCGCTTGCAGACCAGGGTAGCTCCCGAGTCGCGCGCAGCGCGCTTTTCAACGCCGGTCTTGACCAGCGGAGCATCCGTCCGAAGCAGCGGAACCGCCTGCCGCTGCATGTTCGATCCCATAAGAGCCCGGTTTGCGTCGTCGTTCTCAAGGAATGGAATCATAGCCGTCGCGACCGACATAATCTGCATCGGCGAAATATCCATGTAGGTCACCTTGTCCGAAGGCACCTGCGGATATGTGCTCTTATGCCGCACGAGGACGGTATCGTTCAACAGCTCGCCGGTCTGCTCGTCTATAAGTGTGTTGGCCGGAGCGACATACTCCTCATCCTCTTCGTCCGCCGACAGATAGGCTATGCTACTTGTCACCCGTCCGTTCTTCACGACTCTGTAGGGAGTGCGGATGAAGCCGTACTCGTCAACTTTGCCGTGAACTGCGAGCGAGCCGATAAGCCCGATGTTTGGGCCTTCAGGAGTCTCGATCGGACATATCCTGCCGTAGTGGCTGTGGTGTACGTCGCGGACCTCGAGCTTCGCGCTCTGCCTGGATAGCCCACCAGGCCCGAGAGCGGAAAGTCTCCTCTTATGAGTCAGCTCAGCGAGCGGGTTCGTCTGGTCCATAAACTGGGAGAGCTGACTTGAGCCGAAGAAGCTCTTGATGCTCGCGGAAACGGGCTTGACCGACAGAATCACCTGCGGGATGACGCTTTCCGGATCGAGACTTGTCATCCTCTCCTTGGCGACCTTCTCCATCCTGAGAAAGCCCATCCGGAGTTGACTCTGGAGAAGCTCTCCCACTGACCTGACCCTCTTGTTCTCAAGATGGTCGATGTCGTCAGTATCACATGGAACAAGCCTGATTGCCGTCTCCGGGAACAGTTCGGCCGGAGTCTCTGCGATCAGCCTGCGTCCGTTCGGGATCAGGTCGAGGAGTTCCTTCAACGCTCTTATTCTCGACTCAGACAGCAACTGTCCAAGCCTGAAGTTCTTGAGCACTTCCAGGTTGGGCCTCAGCCTGCTTATCTTTCCACCTGCGGCCTTCTCCTCGGGAGTCGCCTCCTTCTGTGCCTTGGCCACCGCCTTTTCAAGCTCCGGCAGCCTGGAGTGCAGGTTCATCACTGCAAAGTGAGTGACCAGCGAGTCCGCTCGGGAAAGCCCAATGATGTACTCGATGATCTTTATTATATCCTCTTTTGTGACCGTGCGGATCGACTCAGGCAGGTTGAGCCCCAGCTTCTTGTTCAACTTGTATCGCCCGACCTTGGCAAGGTCGTAGCGGCGCGTGTCGAAGAAGATGGAGTTCAGCAGGCTTCTTGCGCTCTCCCTGGTCGCCGGGTCCCCCGGTCTGATCTTGTGATAAATATCGATCAGCGCCTCTTCCTTGCTGTGCGTGCCGTCCTGATCGATGGTAGCCTCAACATATCTGTTTGTATCAAGCACCTCGACATCGGGGAGCTTGAGGTTCTCAATCTTCTTCGCAGCCTCATCCGTTATCTTGGCATAAGCCTTGACGATAACCTTCTGGGTCTTCGGATCGACTATTTCATACGGAATCCTTCTTCCCCTAACCTGGTCTCTGGTCGGATTCTCGATCCTGACCTTCTCGGAGAAGAGCTCAAGAATATCACCCGTAGTATCGCAAGGGGTAGAAGCCATCTCGACAGCCGCTCTGTCCGGCAAGGAATGCCCTTCCAGCTTCTTAATCGTCTTCTGATTGACTTCGGTACCGGCGTCGATAAGGATCTCGCCGGTAGTCTTGTCCACAATCGACTCGACGAGCTTCCTGCCCAGGGTCTCCACAGTCGGGAGCATTTCCACAGTCGGGCAGGCTTCTGGAAAGATGTTCAGCGCGCGCAGAAGCGTGGTCAGCGGGAATTTTTTGGTCTGGCCGACGCGAACCGATATGACGTCGTTCGCGTCGGTCTCAATATCGACCCACGCGCCCTCGTTAGGAATAACTGTGGCAAAGTAAAGCACTCGACCTGAAAAGTCGAGAGTATCCTTGAAATACACTCCCGGGGAGCGGGCGAGCTGACTTACTACAACGCGCTCAGCCCCGTTGATAACAAACGTGCCCTTCTCGGTCATAAGCGGGAGGTCTCCGAGGTAAACCTCGGACTCGATTACCTCCCCGTCCTTGGCCTGAAGCCGGACCTTTACCTTGATCGGCGCCTCATATGTCATATCCCGACTCCGGCATTCCTCTACCGAGTATTTTGGATCGCCGAGCGTGTAGTCGAGTAGCTCAAGCGACAGATTGCCGGTGAAATCGTGGATAGGTGAAAAACTGTGAAAGAGTTCCCTTAGTCCCTCTCTCAAAAACCACTTATAGGAATCGAGCTGAATCTCCACCAAGTTCGGAACGTCCTGTACCTTCACGGTACGCTTGGCTTCGTGCTGAATTTCCCTCATTTGGTCCTCCTGGCGAGTAAAACGACGCAAAATATAATAGTAGCAGAAATGCGACAGTTGGTCAATATCCACAGCCGCAATGAGACAAAAAACTTTAAATTTTTTCTGCGGGCGTACACGCCGAAACGGGACAGAGCAATCTTCGCTCTGACCCGTTCTTGAAGTTAGATGTTAGAAGTTAGAGGTTAGAGGTTGGTCCAAGCGGTTCCAACTTCCTGCCTCCAACTTCCAACGTCCAAACTTACTTGATTTCGACGGTCGCGCCTTCGCCTTCAATCTTCGCCTTAAGGGACTCAGCCTCATCCTTGGAGACACCGGTCTTCAAAGGCTGCGGAGCGCCCTCGACGAGGTCTTTTGCCTCCTTCAAGCCGAGCGTAGTAACCTCGCGGACGGCCTTGATAACCTGGATCTTCTTTTCCCCGACCGACTGCAGAATAACGTCGAAAGAGGTCTTCTCTTCCTCGGCCGGAGCCGCCTCAGCCACCGCACCGGCGGCCGGAGCCGCCGCTACCGGAGCCGCCGAAACGCCGAACCGATCCTGCATCGACTTCACAAGCTGATTCAGATCCAGCACCGACATCCCTTCAACGACCTGCGACATCGCCTCGATGCGCTCCTCGGAGGGCATATCAAGAACTGTCTTCACTACTTCATCAACCTTAGCAAGAACTGTATTCACTACTTCATCAACTTTAGCCACTTTTCTCACCTCCTTAAACATGGAGTTACGAGTTACGAGTTATGAGTTGTGAGTTGTAAGCTATAAGCTATGAGCGATGAGTAAACCTCGATGGCCCGGCCCGTCCCGCGCCGGGCCAGATATGCCGCACGTCCTCGTGCGGC
>JACPPP010000191.1 GCA_016190935.1 Armatimonadota bacterium
CGCGACAGCATTGTCCCAGGTCGACAAGGCCATCAATAATATCATTGATAGCGCACAGTTCGGAGTCGCCGCTTGAGAACCGGCTCAAATCGTAACGTGACTCGTTTGTAAAGATCTTCGCTTATGAAGCGAAGCTAGTGGCTCATTTGCCACGAAAGTAGCCATTGTCACCCTGAACCTGTTTCAGGGTCTTCCATGGAGATTCCGAATCAAGTTCGGAATGACACTATGGCACAAAGCATAGCAAATGATCCACTAATTTTGCCAACAGCTCGACCTCCGGCCACTGGAGAGTAGCCCCCATCTCATAAAGAAATCCTGCTGCCACCCAGCCCAGTGCCGCAAGCGTCCTCACTCCACCCAGATCAAGCATCTGGATGTCTTCGGAAGCCAAGGATTTCCTTTATGAACTTGAAGCTGTCCTCTACCGACCAACGCTGCCGATACATCCTGAATATGCGTAGTGCACTCTCTTGGTCCACTACCGGCCAGTCCGTCAGCAAAAGCAGTGGTTCCAACTCCGTATCTGGAAACTCCACCACCGCCAGCCACAGCCTCTTTTTCGTCTTGGTTCCCCAATTCTCACCGCGAGTGTTCGGTCTGTAACTCAACCAGATCTCGCAGGCCCGTATTACACCCACTACTGTCTGCAGCTTAGGCTTGGTCTGACCCTTCAAGCGTATCACCATCTCTGTCTC
Source organism: Armatimonadota bacterium (assembly GCA_016190935.1). Lineage (GTDB taxonomy): Bacteria > Armatimonadota > UBA5829 > UBA5829 > DTLH01 > JACPPP01. Next base: position 699 of record JACPPP010000191.1, read on the forward strand.
GACCATCGCCAGGTGGCGTCACTTACTGTCCTAAGTGCCTTCTGCACCTCGTATGGCTCACTGATGAAACCTTCTTCATTGGAACTGAAAAGCCGATGGTAAAGCAGCCCACGATACCCTGGAGTCAGTCCAAGAACGTTCACCGTCCGATAACCTGGCACCAGTTTGCCTCCCAGGTCCCGCACTTTCATCAGTGCAGGCATAGCTTTTGCATGCTGCTTGCGCAGATCCGAGCCGTCGGGGATCTAACCACAACTCCGGTGTTCCTGTTTCTTAAGCTCCGATACTGCCCGCTCACGCTGCCTGGCAGTGATGTTCTCGGCATCGATCCCAGAGCGGATTGTGCTCTCTCCTGTGGCCAGTCGTATCACTCGCTGTGCACCTTCTTTGGCTGCCGACAAAACAGACGAGTGCGCCGCTATCCGCTCGCAGATCAAACTTCCAGACGCTATCACTCCCTTTATCACTTCCTCGAATGTCTTAGATGTCCGTTTGTCTCTTATGATGCCGCTGAAACTGCTCAAATAGCCATCCAATACACCTTTCCATTCAGCATCCTGCTCCATTTGCCAACCTCCAAGCCAAAACTCAGCCTCCTATCTACCCCCCCTTTTTCCCATACTCTCAAGTTATGACCGGATGTCAGGATCTTACACTTGACAAACAAGCGACATAAGGGTACAATAATATTGGCTTGTGCGATTAATCACAAACTCCGGCTGGGTGACTCGAGGTTACCAAAATGGCTCAAAAGATTTTCTTGATCGAAGACGAAACTGCAATTGCCGATTCCGTGGAGTACTCTCTGGAGAACGAGGGGTTCGAAGTGATGACTGCTGCGGACGGCGTAGCGGGTCTTACTGCCGCGAGAACCGCATTCCCCGACCTGATAATCCTCGATCTTATGCTTCCAAGGCTTTCCGGGCTGGACGTGTGCCGGACCGTCCGCAAGGAAAGCAGCGTGCCGATCATTATCCTGACCGCTAAGACTGATGAAGTGGAGCGTGTGGTCGGCCTGGAGCTCGGGGCTGACGACTATGTTACAAAGCCGTTCAGCGTGAGAGAATTGACTGCGCGTGTTCGCGCTGTCCTTCGGCGGGCGAAGAACAGCGCCCAAGCACAGAACGAGATGCAGTTGTTAAAGGCTGGTAATGTCTCAATCGACCTTGCGCGTAGGAGAGTTACAGTTGGGGAAAAGCCGGTTCATTTGCCACTCAAGCAGTTCGAACTGCTGAAAACGCTCATGAGTTATCAGGATAAAGTGTTGACTCGGGAATACCTGTTCCAGAACGTTTGGGATAGCGATGCGAATTACGACACTGGAACGCTTGATGTTCACGTTAGATGGCTCCGAGAGAAGATCGAAAAGGACCCGAGCCGACCTCGCTATATCCGAACTGTACGCGGCGTGGGCTACAAATTTGTGGCGGAAGCTGACAACAAGCAAAATTAAGTGGCGGCTCACGATAGCCTATGTGGCAATAATCTGCGTCACAATGGCCGCATTGGGCTTCGTGTTGTCGTACCTGGTGGAAAGACAATACAGCGCCGGTTACCATCGGGTGCTAGTCTCACATGCAAAGCTTGTTAAGGGTGTCCTTGAGGACGATTGCCGCTCGGGCAGGCTTCCCGCTGACCCCGATAAGTTATGCTACGACCTGAGCGGAAAGATAAACGCGAGGGTACAGCTCCTGGACCTCAATCGTCGCGTTATAGGTGACAGCCGCCGCGGAGGAACCTCAGGTCAGCAGACCAAAGACCCGGCGGCGCAGCTTAGGGCTTTGGGATGCCGGGTCTGCCACCCGGAGGCCCGTGGGTCGGAGGCGCTCTCGGTCGAGCAGCCGATCGTGGTTGCGGGTCGGACGATTGGTGAGACCAGGGTATCTGCCCCACTTTTTGCCATAAAACAGACCGCCGCCCGTACCAGCCGGATTATCTTGACTGCGCTTATCGTGGCTGCGCTCCTTGCCGCTGTCCTCAGCCACCGCCTGGCAGCCTCCATCGCAAGACCGATCATCGATATGAGCAGAGTGGCTGGAGACATGGCCCGCGGCGATCTCAGCCAGCGTGTCACAGTCCACTCCGACGATGAGATCGGCCAGCTTGCCCGAAGCTTCAACACCATGGCGCTCCAGCTCGAGAAGATGCTGAGCGAGATGTCTGAGGACAACGACAGGATGGAGACGATCCTGACGACCATGGTCGATGGAATAGTCGTCACGGACGAATCCGGGACAATAACCCTGTTCAACAAGGCTTCTGAAGGAATATTCCAGCGCAGAGCAGAGGAAGTCGTCGGAAAGTCCATCGCAGAAGCCGACCTGCACCCGGAACTCTCAAAAGTGGTCCGCGAGACGCTTCAGACACAACGGCTTGCGCGAAAGGAACTGCGGCTTCCGGGGCCGGATAGGGTCTCGCTCAGCGCATATTCTTCACCGGTCAAGGACCAGTCGCTGAACGTTCGCGGCGCGGTCGTCGTGCTTCACGACCTTACCGAAATACGCCGGCACGAGAAGGCCCAGAAGGAATTCGTTGCGAACGTCAGCCATGAGCTGAGAACACCTATAACTGCCGTTCTGGTGACTGCCGAAGCTCTGTTGTCTGGAGCGAAAGACGATCCGAAGCTCCTCCAACGGTTCCTCGGCACTCTCGTCAGCGAAAGTGAGAGACTGTCGCTCCTGATAGACGACCTGCTGGAAATAGCCAAAAGGGAGGCCGGACAAAGGAAGATTCGCAAGACTGAGGTTGCCATCCGGGATGTAGTCGAGAGGGTCTTCAGTCTCTGCAAAGGCGCTGCGCAGAGGAACCAGATTACCGTAACGGTAGACCTTCCCGACATCGTCATCTTCGCAGACGAACAGCAGATCGAACAGGTGCTTGCGAACCTCCTGGACAACGCAATTAAGTACACTCCCCAGGGTGGTCTCGTGACCGTGACGGCGGTTGAGGAAGATGAGTCAGTCTCCTTAAGTGTCTCCGATACGGGCATCGGGATTCCTCAAGGAGAAGTTTCTCGCGTTTTTGAGAGATTCTACCGGGTGGACAAGGCCCGCTCGCGCCAGTTGAGGGGGACGGGTCTCGGTCTCTCGATAGTCAAGGATATAGTCGAAGCGCACGGTGGGACGGTGACCGTGCAGACCATGCTTGGTGAGGGAAGCACTTTTACCGTGACGCTTCCTCGCAACGGCTCCGAATCATCCGAGGAGCAGGATTAGCCAGATTATGCATCAGCAGGCTTCGGCAGACAAGCAGTCCGAAGCAACTGCTGATGCATAATCTGGGTTAGCGGCCTCAGTAGATCCGGTAGAAAGCTACTATTGCCCGCACGACTGTGATATCCGCAAACACAAGTCCAAGGACCGTCAACACTCCCAACGCGGCCCTGAGCAGCGGGATTCGCAGGAAAGCTCCGAACCCGACTACTATACTGGCCCCGAGCAGCCCCGCTGCAGGCAGGAGCAGCCGGCCCTGCTGGAGAGCGCCCTTGTCCACAACCAGCGTGTGCCGCAGCAGAAAAAGATAGATGAGTATTGCAGGAAGCGCAAGAAGAGCCCAAGCCTCGATCCTGTCGGCCAAACTCCTCCGCTCCCCCTTTTGTGAGGCTGCAAGATGCAGCCCGACTCCCGCGACAGCGAGAAAACAGAGCGCAAACAGCATCCTGAAGTAACAAGAACTGTCAACAAACACATTGAGAAGCCAGAAGGGTGTCCAGAAAAAGTTGAATAATTGTTGAGTTACGATTGCGACCGCGGACAGAGACCACCCCGGCCCCGGATTGTAAAGCGACTGTATGAGCGGCGAGCCGAACACTACGATATTCCTGATGAACCAGATGCCCCCGATGCCGAGGGCAGTAACCAGTGCAATACCGGTGTTGATGAATGTTGTGGCCGCACTATGCCTGCTTCGCCGCACTATCAGAAGGCCGCTCACTACCGCTGTCGGCAGCAGGAAAAGCCCCTGGGCTTTGGTGAGTATTGCGAGGCCGGAGATGATTCCTATCAGAACAGCGTCTCTCAGCGTTACCTCGGAGCGCCTGATGGTTCGGACGATCAGCCACATAGCCGCTGTGAAGACCACAGCCGACAGCGCGTCATTGTTGACTACTCCGCCTATGTAGACAGATGACGGCAGCAGGCCGACACACGCTGCCGCGAGCACGGCGCGGTAGCGGCTGCCGCCCACAAACTCCCTCGCCAGCCTGTAGAGAAAGTAAATCCAACCTGCGCCGAAGATGATCGTGCAAAGCCTCAATATCCTCCAAGTCAGATCGACCCCCGCGCCAAGTTTGCTCGCAATCGCGTATGGAACAGCCGATAGGATATAGTACAGCGGAGGCTGATGCGCCTCGTGGCTCCGACGTGTGAGCGCATTCGGGGTAACCTCGTGAGAGAGCGTGGGCATTCTGAATCTGGCGATCTCGTGGACATAGACGAAGTGCGCAGGCTCATCGGGGCCGTACTTCAGCCTGGTGGCTAAAGAGGAGGCGCCAGCAAGCACCACATAGGCAGCGATGACTGCCGCGAGCGCCAACTTAGGAAGCAGTTCTCTGCGCGGTCCTTTCATCTTTGCCACAGTATATCAGAAGTCGCTTTTTCCAGCAAGGCAGAGCCTACATCCTACATCTTATATCCTTGCCTTTCTTCCGTCCTACCGCCACGGTTCGCTCTGATAGCGGCGGAGGACCAGTTCATCCGTCATAGCGGCACCATCCTGTGTGCAGAGATAGAGCGCGGCTTTCGCGACCTCCTCCGGCGTCATCCACTCGCTTTCAACTACGCCCCTACGCGACTGTCTGAGTTCCTTCGATAGCTCCGTCAGCACTCCTCCCGGCGCAAGCACGTGGACGCGTATGCCGTAGGGCTGCGTTTCTATAGCAAGCACTTTGGAAAACCCTACCAGCCCGTGCTTGGAAGCACAATAGGCTCCCTGTTCCTCATAGCCTCTGCGGCCGGCAAGAGAGCCTATGTTGATAATCCGCCCGAAGCGCCGCTCCTTCATCCCCGGCAGAACCTCTCTACAGGCTATGAATACTGCTCGGAGGTTGACCGAGACTATATCATCCCAGAACTGCGCGCTCATGGTCTCAATTGGAGACAGCCTCAGAATCCCGGCGTTGTTTATCAATATGTCTGTAGGCCCCAGCTCGGCCTCCGTCTGCCGTATTAATTTCTTGATGTCAGCCTCGATTGCCAGGTCAGCGCGAACGGCAGCGGCTGTACCGCCCGCTGCCCTTATCTCCTGAGCGACCGATTCTATCTGCATAACCGTTCGAGCGGCGACTGCGACCCGTGCGCCCTCCTGTGCCAGAGCAACGGCGATCTGCCTGCCTACGCCGCGACCCCCGCCGGTAACTATCGCTACCTTACCTTTCAATTCCTGCACGTCTGCTTTACCTCCTACGCCCGACATTGTAGCTCAGAGCGCTACCGAAAAGCAAGTATTGCAAGTCCCCGAATTCGGGAATAGACGTGCTGGGGGTGCGCTATAGAGGGGAAGAAATGAAAAACGCAGGATGGAGACGGCAGGTAAGCGGGGATTATCTGCCCTGAACTTGATTCAGGGAAGTTCAGGGCCGAAATCGGTTGGTTGCCTGACTCGAATCACGCTGTTGTAGATGACGTTGATTCACTCCCTGCGGAAGATCACCTGAGAAAATGACACAGGAAATGCACACCTGGGGAGCGCCCGTACACCCGTAGCGATTCTCTCAAGTATCTTCCGGTATTCTTTCACCAAATGTCTGAGATACACCGGCAGGTCGATCATCATCCTGTGGCCCTTGACTACAATCCTGCCAGGAACCAACATGATCTCCCTTACTATCGTCGGCAACCTTTTGTTTCCATGCTCTTCCGACAGACACTCATCGCATCTCTTGTCCCCGTATATGCAGCTTGCGTCGAAATCCAGAGTCCCGTCCAGCGATTTACCGATCCTTCGGAGAATGCCCCCGGTCGTCTCGCAGAACAAGTCCCTCACCTGCTCCAGTCCATTCCTGTAGCCTCCCACTATCGCAGTCCTGTCCGGCAGGCGGCACATTCTCTTCAGGATACAGCAGCGGTTCAAGCCACAGCAGATGTTCAACCCTCACCCTCCGGCCTATCGATTTGCCGCCAACTACTCGGTTGAGTCCCGGATAAAGCCTCTCCTGCTGCTGAGTCTCATCTCGCCTCTTATGCCAGGTGATTGTCCCCCGCACCATCTTGCGCGGTCTCATCAACTCATTCTGCAGTATCTCTTCCTCATGACAAAGCTGCCTTATCCTTTGTCTGATCCTGGAAAATCCGCCACTCCAATAACCCTCCATAGTCGGTCAGCTTGACTTGAAATGACTAACCTCTATTCTTATACTTGGTCATATAAAGCGCAAATTCCTCCCTTCTCAGAAAAATACCCCCTCGGAAACTTCACGCTAGCTCAGATGCCACGCTCATCTTAACCGTGTACATTCTCTATTCCCGGATTCAGGCGATTTTTCGTGCTGCGGCTTGTCGGCTCCGTCAGCGCGTCATTTCATCACAACACCAGCCGCAGCACGAGTCGCCGAGAGGAGGATGTCCGGTGGCGAAACGATTGTCCTCCTTGAAGCCGTTTTGGCAGCCTGCCGCCGGACCTCCACAGAGATTTGTACCCCCTGCCGCTTAATGTACAAACTATTCGATGTGGTCTGTTTGCATCACTTGTGGGACGGGGTATACTGCAGTGCACCAGAGTGGGACAATAGCAACTATCGTGTAATGGAGGGTTGACTTCTGCTTTCCGGATCCTATATACACTGCGTCGATGAGAAGTGCAGGGTTGCGATGCCTGCCAGGTTCCGCGGACTGTTGGGCGGTGAATGTGTCCTGACAAAGGGACCGGACGGCTGCCTGTGGGCTCTTGGCAAAGAGGAGTGGCGGCTGGTGGCAGCCCGCGGAGCTAAGTAAGCATTTTCATAAATACGATGACGTATTATTCTGTGGTATAATCTCCTCAAAGGAGGAGAGGAATGCCTCAGAAGAG
>JACPPP010000175.1 GCA_016190935.1 Armatimonadota bacterium
AGCCGTGTGCGGGAGAACCGCACGCACGGTTCGGAGGGAGGGGAGACCGGGCAACCGGCCTTCCCTACCCCTATCTGGCCTCAGCCGGGATTCTGACGGTCTGTTGGTCGTTTGAAACGCGAATGACGCGAAGAAGCGCGAATAACGCGAAAAGGGACCGGGTGTCATGGGGAAGAGGCCGGGTCGGAGGAAGGATTCCTCAGACAACTTAAGACGGATGTCCGGGAGACACGCGCCGGGGAGGAATCTCCCCGGCGATCAGGAAATCCTAGCTGTTCTGTATTCCTCCCTTACCATATTCCTGTTTCCCGGAGTCTGCGCTCAATAACACCAGTGGAAACCAGGAAACGCTTCGCAATGGCGCCTGCCAAAGTAGAGCGGCTCCGTTGTTTCGGGACACCCCTGTCCCGAAACCAGCCTCACGGTATCCCTAATCTATCGACCCGAAATACAGAGTCATCATCTAAATGGTAATTGCGCCAGCTTGACCACGGCCAATCCCCGGGATTCTCAACCAGTTCTCTTCTTACAGGGTTTGCATGCAGATACTCGATCTTAGTCCACAGCACGGACTCTGATGTGATGCCCACTGCTCTTGCTTGTTCCTTCCACACGGCAAGCTTCGATTCCTTGTCTGCATGGTTTTGATATACCGCAAGATGGCGCGGGTGAGCGGTGTCTCCTAACCATCGGGAGAGTACGGTTGCCGAATGCCCCTGCACATCCCTGAGCCATCTGTGCAGCATATCTGGTTCTTTGAGCGCAAGGGTCATGTGATAATGCTCCGGCATTATGACATAAGCGTAAATCAGACTTTCATACTTGTGACGATAGAACTCAAAGTCATTGAGCAGAATTGTTCTTGCCTGCTCGTGCAGGAAGATCGGCTGCCACTCCGTTATGGTGGCTGTGATGAAGAATATGTTAGTGTCGCAAGGCAGGTTTTTCCACTTCATATTCCCTGTTTCGTATTCCTCCTATTAGGTTCGGTTATTACACAGTCCGTTTCGGGACAGGGTGTCCCGAAACAACAAAACAACAAACTCCCACTCCTGCGGGGACTCGACCAGACCACGGCGCACCGGGTTGTTGTGGATGTAGTCCAGCTTCTGCATAAGACCATCATCTCGTGTCACAGGACTTCTGAAGACGGGGATGTGATCTATGATGGAGCTTGTCCAGAAGCATACAGCTCCATCCATATATACATTATGGTGCCTGCTTGATGTCATCCCGGCTCATTGTAGCCCATATCGGCAGTTAGTGCAACGCCTGCTTCGGGACGGAAAAGCTGTCCCGAAGCATATCAACGGGCACGTCATCCCTTTAGTCCCAAGTGGCTTGTGATGGTACGATCCCTTATTGTCTTAGAGCATATTCGCTCAACGTGTAGCTTGCACTTCTTTGCAAACTTATCCAGGCTCACTGAGGCTAGATGGTAACTGGAGCTCGGAACAGTCTTTCCGTATGCCGCTATCGACGTTATGTTTTGAATGAATTGATCGGCTGCTATTGCATACTGGTCTACAAGCCGGTGATCTCCACGTTCTGCCTCTGATATGGCATTCTCATACGCTGCAATACAGTGCCTAAGGAAGTCTTTCATGTAAGCCAGGTACATATCAGAGGTAACCGAAAACTCATCTCCTTCAGGAACCGCTGCGCCCTCCTTTGCCGAGTTAAGAGCGTCTGCGATGCCGCTGTCGATCTCAGTTTCTGCGTCAAACTCGTCCCACGACGTCCCAGAAAGCTTCATCTTCCTCGACTCCACCATATCCACCGTGTAGATCCTTACAAGCATTCCAGTGTACAGGGCAATGAACTGCTGAGCCTTCGTAAAGCTGTCCTCATCGGCTGCTGCAAACAAATTCTGAGATGTCTGCATGTTCAGCACATCCAAGTGAGCTCTCATCGTGGCTAAGCTAACCAGCGTACACAAACCTACAGGCTCATTTGATTGACGAGTAAATGCCGACCTCATGGAACCTGCAAGGTTCCCCAGCAGTGACATGGGCATGTTCACCTCCAGTTCGACATTGGTATTGGTTGTATTTTCTGCTTCCGCGCGGATGGTAGCCCATATTGCGATTCCCCAACCCACGGCAGCTAGTGCTTAATTGCGGTAATGATAACTAGCGATTCTCGTCGAATTTGAGCACAAATCGTCCATGCAATAATCTCAATCACTTTTGCAAGTAGACACTAGCATGATACTCGCCGCAGATCTGGCGGGGCTCCCCAATATGAGTCGCCCGGTGGTGGCTATGTAAATCAACGAGCCGACGAGCGCAAGGACCGAGAATGCAGTTAATGTCACGGCGCACGGTACTCTGCGTCGCGGAGCTACCGATGCTCCTCCGTACACAAAAGCGAAACCACTCACCAACCCGGTAAATAGGCGTTCCACCCACTCCTGGCTGTCTCTTGAGAGTTCGATTGTGCTATCCGGGCCGAAAGAGTGCGTTATCACCAAGTGCAGTACGACGGTAGCCAGAACCATCGCTACGATGGCCGCGGGTAAAACGAGTATCCACCTCAAAACGGCTGCTACTGAGAAGCTGTGTCTTGTGCTTTGATCCACCGATAGCCTCCGATCATGCGGCAGGTCAGTTGCGGGCGGGAGCGACCCCTGGCTGCCGCGGACCAACTGCTAAACATCGCTCCGAACGACGTTGGGCCGCATTGCACATAATTGTTCTACGTCCGTGCCGACATTCCCTCCTCTTGTTTCGATACTTTGTCTGATCCTTCCAACGCTGGGAGTCATGCCGAGTGCATTCCCGCCTACCTCGCCCCCACAGCCTCCCGGCTGGCCCATCTCTCCTTCACCTGGCACATAAAGTTTACGACCTTGGCCTCGCGGGTGGAGTCGACGAAGCCGTCGTAGTCGAGGTTGAGGAAGGGGAGGTTGTTGTGCCGCTTGCGGAGGGCCTGGGAGAGCGCGGTGACGGTGTTGCCGGGCATGCAGTTGAACGGTATCACGGAGACGATGCCGGCGATCCCGCGCCTGGCGAAGTCCTCGCTCTTGCCCATGCTGCAGATCGCCTCGCCGCCGAAGGTGTAGTGGACATATTTCGATCCCTCGCGTATGACCTCGTCCGGGCCGATGTCGTCGTAGCCCTCAAGGAACGGCAGCGAGGCGTGGAAAAGGGCGTGCTCATCTCGCATGGCCAGCTTGTCGTTCACCCAGCGGGCGATGAACTCCTTAATGTGCTTCTTATCCCGATTGTCGCGCCAGCGCTCCCTGGAGAGTATCTTGCCGATCAGGTTTGCGTAGCTGAAGAACTCGGTGGCCGGTGCCAGCCATGCCTCGCCGCCGCACTCTTCGATCTTGCGGACGATGCTCTGGTTCGCGCCGTCGTGAATCCGCACGTAGAACTCGCCGACTACCCCGACGAGCGGGCGCTTCTCCTCCCGCTTCGGCACATTTGTGAAGTCCCTCTGCGCAAGGTGCAGCAAGTCCTGCAGCGGAGCCAGGTGATTCGTGCCGAAGAGCGATTTCATCTTCCCAAAGCCGTCCTGCGTCCGCCGCTTGTGCTCCGGCATCATCTCGCAGAGCAACTGCAAATACTTATTAAACACCACATCGGACTCTCCGGGGTTCACTTCATACGGCCTGGTGCGGTGCAGCATCTTCTGGAGCAGGTCGTGAACCACGAACCCGTCCCAGGTCACCATAGCGAAGTGTGTCCCAAGCCCGCCGTGCTCGCTCTTCGAGCCGAGGGTCACCATATCGACCTGGTGCAGGTTCCGCTTGTCCAGTATCCGGCGCTGAAGCATGTAATACATTCCAAACCGGCAGGGTCCGCTCGAATTGCCCTGGAAGAACGCCTCCCTGGTAGGGTCGAAATCCGGCTGGTCTATCCGGTAAAGTATGTCCTCGCTGGTCATAAGCGCAGGCAGACAGACGTCCTCTGAGATCGCAGCGCGGCCTCGGTTCATTCCGATATCCGGCGAGCGCGGAAGCGCGTCCGCGTTGATTCCGTAGGCCCTCAAGGACGCTGCGAGCACCTTAGCTGACTCGGACGCGTACGGTATCCATAGCTTGCGCCCGTTCAGGCCCATAACCGATTTATCATCGGTCCGGATGATATCGAAGTGCCTCACTTCATCCACGGATACCGCCGTATCGGCAAACGCCTCGAGCCTCGTGATGACTCCCGCGTCCGCTGTGTGCTCATCTATCTGCATGATGAAGCAGGGCCCGCCCAGCTCATCCTTGAAGAATGGGTTTGCGAACGAGTCCGGCCCGCAGCCGAAGTAGGTCAGCATGACTGCGCGCAGGCGCGGGTCATTGCGCACGATCCGCGCCGCCGCAAGCTTCTTCTGTATCTGGCGGGAATACATATTCGGCCAGGAGTCGGATATGTCCTCCCCCGCAAGCGGAATGAAGTCCTGAGGAATAGCCAGGATTCCGAGGTCCTGAACCTTCTTGCCGATGTCCATGTTGATGGCGCTGTCGTAGAGCGTATACGGCCTTCCGACGATGATAAAGGCCATCCCGTCAGCCGGCAGCGAGTCGAGCACTTGCTTTCCGCGCTCCTCCTGCCACTTGCGGAACCCTGCAAGGGCCTCAAGTCCGACCTCGACCGCCTTGCTCGCTTCCTCAGCGGTCTTTCCCATCTGCTGAGCGGCGTCAGTCAGGACCCGTATGACGTTCTGCTTACCTCTTCCGTAATGCAGCCTGGGAGTTATGTATTTGATGTCTGTGTCATAAAGCCCGGTGCAGGTCGCCATCACCTCCGGCGCGGCCTGCAGATAGGGGCAGGTCTGCGAGTGCGTCAGGTTGGGATTGGGCTGCTCCGCCGACAGCACCGCGGGGGCGAAGATGAAGTCCACCCCCTTCTTTATAAGATCAACGATATGCCCGTGAGCAACCTTGTAAGGGAAGCACGGCTCGCCTGTCGACGCCAAGAGGCCGTAGTCGATGATCTTCTTATCGGTGCGGTCGGAGGCGATCACCTCGAAGCCGAGTTCGGTCAGGAAGGCCTTGTAAAGCGGGAAGTATTCCGAGAACATCAGGCCTCTCGGCACGCCCGCGCGCGGCGCGCCGACCGGGGCCTTCCTGGAGTAGACGTTAAAGAGCATCTCCTCCCGTTCCTTGAACAGGTCCGGAAGTTCGATTTTGGATTTTGGATTTTGGATTTTGGATTGCTTATGGAGGCCGCTGTATTTTTCGCAGCGGTCGTTGTAGAAATATTTTGGGCAGCCGTCCATCTGAAAGGTGTTGACATCGCAGGCGTTGGAGCAAGCCTTGCACTCGAACGAACCGATGCTGTAGCGGCCCTCCGAGATCTTCTCGAACCCGACAAACCTGGACTTCTCGGGCCGCTGCATGCTGTTGCCGAGGTTCAGGGCCAGCCGCGCCGCGCCAATGGCTCCGGTCAGATGTGGATACGGGGGTACGACGATCTTGCGGCCCAGCACGCTCTCGTATGCCGCTATCATGCCGTCATTGAAGGCGACGGCGCCCTGAAACACTACCTTCTCGCCGATCTTTCGGTTGGCGACGTTCTTGTGGAGATAGTTTTTGACCGACGCAAGGCAGACAGCAGCACAGAGGTCCTCTCTGGGAACTCCGGCCTGCTGGTAGTAGACCATTGCGGACTCGGTGAAGACCGTGCAGTTCCAGTCGAGTTCGGGAGGGTTGACGCCCTGAAGGGCGAAGCCGCCGAAGTCCTGTATCGGGATGCCGAGCCGCAGCGCCTGTTTCTCAAGGAACGCTCCGCATCCGGCGGCGCAGGCTTTATTCATCTCGAAGTCGGTAATTACGTCCCCTTCGAGCGCGATGAACTTCGAGTCCTGGCCTCCGATCTCGATTATAGCGTCCACGCCGGGAGTGAAGGCCAGCGCTCCGTTGGCCTGGGCGGTGATCTCGTTCTTGATAAGATCGGCGCCGATGTAGTCCCCCGTGAGATACCTGCCGGAACCCGTAGTTGCGGCGAAGATTTCCCGAATGTGGTAGCCCTTTTCCCGGACCTGAGCGTGAATCTTGCCGATGGTATCGCGGACTGCGGCGAGGGGGTCTCCATCGGTCCTGCGGTAGTAGCTCGCAAGCACATGGAGCTTGCCGTTGACCTCGGTCACAAGCGCGGCTTTGGTGGACACGGAGCCGATATCTACGCCGAGCGCCGCAACCGCGATGTCGGTCGGGATCTCGCTCTCCGGAGGGGACGGAAGCTTTTCGGAAAGCTCCAGCCTGAGCGGCTCCGTCCCGACGTACTCAACAGGACGATTGGCGTTGTCATCAAGCTGTGCGAGAGCAACTGACAGGTCCACCGGTTTGGCGGCGCGAAGCGCCGCGCCGATAGCGCCGAGAGTGCGGTTATGTTCGGGAACGAAGAGACTGCCGTTCAGGTCGAGTTCGTCTGCGAGGTACTTCACCGCTGCGCGGTTGTTCGATACGCCACCTATAAATGCGACCTTTCCCTTAAACTGCTTGCCCCGCGCGAATGAGGACCGGTAGTTGCGGCAGATGGCCTGATGGATTCCCGCTGCTATGCGCTCACGCGGCGTGCCCTTCTGGTAGAGATGCACTATGTCGGACTCGGTAAACACGCTGCAGCGCCCCGACAGACTTGCAGGGTTTTCCGTGTTGCACGCAACTTCAGCAAACTCATCTATACTGCCGAAGTTCAGCCGCTGGGTCATGTGATCGAGAAAGGAACCACTGCCTGCCGCGCACTTGTTTCCGAGGTTGGAGTCGGCAATCAAGAGGCGACCGGAAACTTCGTCGCGCTCGAACAGAAGATATTTCTGTCCCTCGCGGCCCATTTCGACGACGGTCTCTATCTCCGGATACAGCCGGCCGATGGAGGCCGCGAGAGCAGACGGCTCATCGATTCGGTCTGCTCCGAGGAGTTCCGAGATTCCTGCCGCTCCAGCGCCTGTGATGCCAAGCACAGTCGGCTCTCCGTTCGACAACGACTCAGCGGCCACCTGAAGCGCCTCCTCCAGCGCCTCCTTGGCCCGCTTGATCGGCTGTCCGTGAACAGGTATTATCGGCAGTTCGCGTATTGATTCGTCGCCGCCGATTACGACTGTCTTGATGGTATCCGAACCAATATCCATTCCGATACGTAAAGCCATCCAGACTGCCTCCTACACAACTGTTTCCAAAAGTATACCCACCGGCTCTGTGCCGGAATATGATGCAAATCATTCTGTCAAGACAGTATACTTTCGGGAAGCTCAGGCAGTCAAGCGCAAGACCGTCTTGCGTTCAGGGCTTATGCGCTAAATGCAATACGAGTTGTGCATAGTTAGGCCAGTCTGTGGGTTTTCTGAAACGCGAATGACGCGAAGAAGCGCGAATGACGCGAAAAGGGGCTGGGTGTCATCTACCGATGGCCCGGCCCGTCTCGCGCCGGGCCTGATTAGCCGCACGTCCCCGTGCGGCGCCTTGGCAGGATTCAAGCCTACGTGCTGAGAAAGCCAGAAAACTTTGTTGTGAGATCAGCTTGTTCATAGTGACCTTATTATGCTTGACAGATCAAGCATTGTCAATAGGGAGAGGTCATTTTGTTGGAATATTTCTGATAAAAAAACAAAATCAGGCCGCTTGTTCTATTTAATTGCGGCCTGATTCGGACATTAATCAACTCAATGCGTAATGAGAGGAACTATTGGAGTGGATGATTTTGCAGTGTGTGAGATTTTAGGTGCTCAATTAGGCGACGCTCCTTGAGTTTCTGCTCCCGGATCTCCTTCTCCTGTCGCGCCCGCTCCTCGTCCAGCCACTTCTTCACACCGGGGCTTATCGGTGCCATCCCCTCCATTCTTGCTGCTCTTGTGCGGTTCTGATATTTCTTCATGCACTTCCTCCGTTTTGGAGCACTTCTCCACAGTCTCTTCATATGGAAATATTGTCAGTATGCCATCGCGCTCCTTTATACGCGCTTCCGTTGCTAGCGAACCCAACTCGCGAAGCAGTTTCGCCTCGTTCGGCCCGGGTGACCGAAGGTTCTCGAACAATTGACTAGCTTCCTCACGATCTATTATGCATTCATGTGACGGATAATGCTCTACCAGGCGATCAATGGCGCGATATTTGAGATTTCCAGACTTCTCACTAAGAATTGTTCCATAGTGCTTCGCGATTTGGAGCGCCATTGCATCTTCGCCAAGCTTCATAGGATCGATTTGCTTGAAGACTTCACCGTACATGTGCGCGACCATGTTAGATGACAAATCAAGCGCAGTCCGGAATGACAGATAACCCAAGGCACTTCGCCTTAGCTCTAGAGATAATCCTATAGCTATTTCAATAACGGCCTCGCCAGCCTTACGCTGGAGTTCTTCTATAGCCGTTCCCATCGTCAACCCAGAAAGCTGTTCCATGATTTCGTCTTTCTTTCGGAGTTGAACATCTACGGGCCCAATCTTACCCCGATCTGCGATTATAAGTTCGTGCGCGCAAAGGGCAATAAGCGTTCCAGCGCTATAGCAGTCTCCGGCAATGCAGAGAATAACCTTTGGATACCGCAGTTGAAATTCTCTGCCGATCTGATAGGCTGCGTGCGGGTCACCTCCAAAGGTTGCCAGTATCAAGAACACAGCGTTATCGCTTTTCGCCTTAGACTCAAGTTGTGCATGAAGCTCGGTGGCTGCCTGGTCCGTAACCGGATTATTAAACAAAACTACATCCGCTTTATGCTCTAAGCCAACTTCCTTAGCTGCTGCGAAAAGTGCATCCGCGTCCTGATCTTTTGACGTCAAAGTCATCGACTTCGCACTTCCTCTTTTCCCACTTATTATGCCATATTAAGCACAGCGGCACAGGGTGATTCGTAAGCAGTATACACTATGGGTGGTTGCTTGTCTAGCATGTTATTGCTTCCCCCATCGTGCGCGAGCAGCCTTTTGCGCAATCTCTTTGCGCTGATCCGGTGTAAGCTTCTCCGCTCGCGCCTTGCCGCCCTTCTTGCCACCGAGTCGTCCAAGTGCTACAGCGGCAGGGTTCTTTTCCGGCTTTTTTTCGGGTGATTGCTCGCCAGTTGCCTGCGAAACCACGCTAAATGCAGTCTCGTTTAAGTCTTTCGGCCCTTGTTTGCTCGAGCGCTTTTGCATAGTACACACAGTATACCACACAGGCGCGTTAATTGCTATGCAACTTTGAGGCGTAGTTCGTTCGTCTTCTCAAGCGGCTCGGTGTAAACCAAGATAGAACACCTAGATTTTAGCTTCTGCCAATCATAGGCATCATATTCCGCAGTCAGTTCCTGTTCGGTAATCGGCGGCACTTTTAGAAGCCCAAAGCAAGATTCTACTTCTCGCTTAATTTTGATTCTATTCATCCCTGTTCACCCCTGATCGACTTTCTCTGCACAAACCGGAGTCCGTCGTTTCTTGTGACTGTAGCCACATCTATTGCGCCCCCGACTCCTCTTATACCCACAGTTAGGCTTTGTGCATTAATAGTAGTCCTGATCATGAATATGGCAAGATCGACGCAATCCTGTAGAGCCATTGCCTGCAAAGGTATCTGCATCTGCAATTCCTGCAATCGGGTGATAAGCTCCTTGAGCTTCGGATCATCTTTGCCGAGCACCTGTTCCGTCAATGGCTGCAATCTACTGTCGAAACCTTGGAGGATTCGGTCAACGAATTCTCTCTGGCCGCCCCATGTTATTCCGAAGTCGGGGTGAGGATTACGCTCTGTGGGTTGCGGACGGTACGGTATGTCCATTATGAACACCCTGCCGTATGGATCACCTTCGTCAAATCCACCTGCCACAAGTGTCATTGGTGACCCATTATACTTCCCGGACATAGCTTGCTTCCACTGCTCCATGAAGAACTCACCCAGCAACTTGGCAAAGTCTGGAACTGGAATCCGGTCGGTCGGCAGGCTAGACTCAAACTCAGGGATGAAGCTTTGCGCCGTCCTCAGGCCTATTGACGCAGTTCCATAGGTGACCACCCCCACATGATGATGAGGAGGACTAAACGACAGCAACTTTGTTGCGTTGTCGAAATTGACATGAAGTGGTGGGGGTCCCGGGTTCTGCGCTGTCACTGTTAGCGTAACACGACTTTCTGCCGCTAACACGAGACCTTCAGTCCCCTTGATAACGACTCCTAGTGACATGGTGATTGTCCCCGTTCTCCGTGAGGTTTGCTTCATTGAATGCCTGACTATTGGATTATAGCATCCAGATTTAGTGTTGGCAACCCCCTCCATTTCAAACTGACCCACTACCAAAATGGCCGAACGCTTGACATAGTGGCGCGCTGAGGCGTAGCATATATGGGAAAGCTTATCTACTTCAAATAAGCTTAAGAAAACAATCACTGCAACTTCCGGTTGCCAAGGGCTGTGAGTTTGTGCAATGTGGCACGAACCACTAGGGAAAGGAGCGATGATCTTTATGATCTCCAAAGACCCAAACTGGGGCCTGCTTCAACCGGTGCCCCGCCACGAAATCCGGGATATTCCGGAGCCGAACCTGCTTCGGGAGGTATTCCCTTACTCTGAAGTGCCTCTTATGGTCTTCGATGGCAAAGGTGTGCCAATGGAGCCTGCGAGGGAATTCTTCATTACAGACACAACGTTCCGCGACGGTCAACAGGCCCGCCCGCCTTATACAGTGGAACAGATTGTTCGAATCTACCAGATGCTTCACAAGCTGGGCGGACCAAATGGAGTGATCCGAGCCTCTGAGTTCTTCCTCTACAGCGACAAGGACAAGGAGGCCGTCCGCAAATGCCTGGAACTGGGCTACAAATACCCGGAAGTGACGGGCTGGATTCGGGCGACGAAGGGCGATTTCCAGCTTGTTAAGGAAATGGGCCTCAGAGAAACCGGCATCCTCACCTCCGCCTCCGACTACCACATCTTCCTCAAGTTCAACAAGACCCGCGAACAGATGCTGCACCAGTATCTGGACCTCGTGTCTACCGCTCTGGAGTCCGGTTTGGACGCGGTGAGGTGCCACCTGGAGGACGTCACTCGGTCGGACTTCTATGGGTTTATCATCCCGTTCGTCCAGAGATTGATGGACATTGCCAGAGAAGCGGGGAAGGCGGTAAAGATCAGGCTGTGCGATACGATGGGTTACGGCCTGCCGTATCCCGAGGCCACCCTGCCAAGAAGCGTGCCGAAGATGATCCACGCTATGATCCATGAGTGCGGGGTGCCTAGCGAATGGCTGGAGTGGCACGGCCACAACGATTTCCACAGGGTGAATGTCAATGCGACGACGGCCTGGCTCTATGGCTGCGCCGCTGCCAACTGCACTCTGCTCGGGTTCGGCGAACGAACAGGTAATCCGCCACTCGAGGGCGCGATACTCGACTATATCGCGCTGAAGGGCGAGACGAACGGCGTTGACACCACGGTCATAAGTGAGATCGCGGAATACTTCAGGAGGGATCTGGGCATCAACATCCCTGACAACTATCCCTTCGTTGGCTCGAACTTCAACGTCACCAGCGCGGGAATACACGCGGACGGCATGCTGAAGAACGAGGAGATTTACAACATCTTCGATACCGCCAAGATTCTCGGCAGGCCGGCGCGCGTCAATGTGACGGACAAGTCCGGCTCGGCGGGCATAGCTCACTGGATCAACAGCTACCTCGGCCTCAAGGCCGAAAGGGCGGTCGACAAGCATCATCCTGGGCTGGAAGCGATCCATGAGTGGGTCCAGGAGCAGTATGACGCGGGAAGAGTAACCTCGATCTCGGATGCTGAGATGCTGGAACAGGCGAGAATGCATCTGCCGGAGTTCTTCGGAGCCGGTCTTGACGGTGTAAAGCCCGCCGCTCAAAAAGTCGCTGAGAAGATCGGCTGAGACTTTAAAGTGCGTTGGGGGCTAGGGGCTGGGGGTTGGAAGGATGAGACTCGATGGCCCGTCCCCCTGATGGGGCCTTAGCCATAGTATGCGCTTAGTATCTAACAACTGAAATTGCGTTCAATCTGCACGCAACATGAGTAGTCTATGCTGCGGCAAGAGACGGGATAACG
>JACPPP010000176.1 GCA_016190935.1 Armatimonadota bacterium
GTAAAACCTTCGGATGCCGGTTGTGAGTATAAGCGGATACCCCGAAAAGCGCCGTCTGGAATAGGAAACTTTGAGCGGATAGAGGTTGACAGATTCTGCTATGCATAAGGCTGTCAAGCTAAGGGAACTGCTTGCACGGCTTCAAGACTACGGAGTTATACCACATCCGAATCCCGTAAGAGGAAAAGGAAGCGAGCTTGTGGTGTTACGCCCCGACTCCCCCGGTTCTCATAAGGGTCTTCTCTTTACTCTCACAAACCACGGTATGGGCAAAGACGTAACCCCCGGCCAACTCAGTAGTTGTCTGCGCAGATTTGGCATAGACAAGGAAGAATTCTTCAGTGGATTGTAAGGCATTCAGTACACACAGCCACAACAGACAGGCACATTCACGCAAGGCCGGATGACTCCAGCGCACGGTACCTGGCGGTCTGAATTGCGACCTAACTGTTTGTTGCAGCGTCGTTAGATGCGGTAACCAAGCATCTAACCTTTCTGACTGCCGGACCGCACGCACTGGTAGATTAACGTTGCCGCTATGATGAACAGCAGCAGGTTCGTCACAATCAGCGAATCCATAAGAAACCCTCCCATCTTGTTCTACCTGATGCTTCCTCATTGATGACCAAGAATCCTTCCGGCTCTTGCGAACGTGAGTCAACGTCGGATGATTCGAGTAAACCACGTGAGCATCTGGCCGAAGGGTTAGAAGCCCCCTGGATTTCTGATGTTGTACTGCATTATAATCTGTCTAATACTACCATTTAGTGCTTGCCGAGGATAGGAGCCGTGAGAAAAAAACGAACTAGTAGTACGGACCATACCCAAGCAGTACTCGGATTGGGACAGCCGGTCTACGAGAACCGCAGTCTTTTCGCTGATAATTTCATCGAGCACCATCTGCCTGGGCTGCCTGAGTGGCAGGCCCCCGACGGTCTGGAAGCTGCATTCGAAGCTATATCGAGAATCTACCAGGATACTCGGACTCGGTTACTCCGGCTCAACGAACCCCAAACCGAGCATGACTTCATCCAGCCCATCCTGGACATCCTGTGGGGTGAAGACAATCCCGGTGACTCCTACCAGGTGCAAGTCACTATCTCCAACGTCGATGATCCCCGCCAGCCTGACTATGGCTTTTTCCGCTCCGCCGCGGAGCGACAGGATGCCGATTCTCGGTTAAGGACAATCGAGTATTGGCGTGATGCGGCCTGCGTCGGTGACGCTAAGGCTTGGTCAGCCAGTCTCGATAAGGAACGTAGCACGGGAGAGAACCCTTCCTCCCAGATAGCCAACTACTTGTACCGCTCCCGTGTCCGCTGGGGCATTCTTACGAACGGACGTATCTGGCGCTTATACGAGCGCGAGAAGTCCAGCGCAGGCGGCGTATTCTTTCAGGTGGACCTTGAGGATATTCTCCGGCGCAACGACGTGGACGCGTTCAAGTTTTTCTTTCTGTTCTTCCGGCGAAAGGCGTTTCTACCGGACGCAGACGGCAAGACATTCATCGAAAAGGTATTCCAGGGCAGCATAGACTACGCAACGGAAGTCGGTGACCGACTCAAAGAATCGGTCTATGATGCACTTCGGTTGCTTATGAACGGGTTCTTCGAGCACTCGGCCAACGGGCTTGACCGTACGAATGCAGACGACGTGAAGCTCGTTCACGAGAACAGTCTGATAGTTCTCTACCGTCTCCTGTTCCTGCTCTATGCTGAGGACAAGAAACTATTGCCTATTGACAACCCTGTCTATCGCGGGCACAGTCTGAAACGGCTGCACGAAGAAATCAACAAGAGTCTGCGCAGCGACAGGATATATCTGCCTGGTGAACATCGCTTCTGGCGTGAACTGACCGGTCTGTTTGAACTGATAGACGGCGGGTTGAGAGATAATGGACACACAATCATTCCGGCGTACAACGGCGGCCTGTTTAGCCCGGAGAAGCATCCGCACATCGCACACACGGCGCAGCCCGGCGTGACACGCTGGCAAATAGGAGACAATCGCCTTGCTGACGTTGTAGACATGCTCGCCTATCAGCGGGAGCGGTGGGACCAGCCGGGAAGTCAGGATATAGACTACAATTCGCTTGCCGTCCAGCACCTCGGCAGCATTTATGAGGGTTTGCTGGAGCTTCAACCTGGAGTTGCGTCGGAACCGCTGATAGAGGTATCAATTGCTGGAAAGTCTACCTTCAAGCTGGAGAAGGACGTTCCCGAACCGAAGCCAATACGCCATCAGCCGCCGCGCCGGATTGCGGAGAATGAGGTCTATCTCGTCACCAACCGCGGCGAGCGCAAGGCCACGGGGAGTTACTACACTCCCAAGTATATCGTGGACTACATCGTGGAGAACACCGTAGGAGTTCTAGCCGATGAAGCTGCCAAAAAGGTTGCAGAGTTGCGCCAGGATGTGGACAAAGAG
Source organism: Armatimonadota bacterium (assembly GCA_016190935.1). Classification (GTDB taxonomy): domain Bacteria; phylum Armatimonadota; class UBA5829; order UBA5829; family DTLH01; genus JACPPP01. The sequence continues at coordinate 2,428 of JACPPP010000176.1, forward strand.
ATTGCCGGGCTGGAAAGAAGACGCAAGGAATGGGAGAAGAAGCCGGACCGTTATGAGCCGGAGGATATCCGGCGGCAGATTGGCGGCCTGAACGAGCTAATCGAAGCCCAGAAGCGCCGCCTGTTGGAGCCTTACCTTTCGCTCAAAATTCTCGACCCGGCGATGGGCAGCGGGCATTTTCTGGTAGGAGCCGCCGACTTTCTGAGCATGGCGATGGCGACCGACCCGAACATTCTGCCGTTGGATGAAATTGGCGATGAAGACCCGCAGGCTTACTACAAACGGCTGGTGGTGGAGCGCTGTCTCTACGGTGTTGACCTCAACCCGTTGGCGGTCGAGCTTGCGAAGCTCTCCCTCTGGCTGCACACCGTCTCGAAGGACAAGGCTCTTTCGTTCCTCGACCACCACCTGCGCTGCGGAAACAGCCTGATTGGAGCGCGAATCGAAGAAGACCTGATGCAGGAGCCTCCGCGGTTTAACGCAAAGGGCAAACAGGTAAACGCCGAAGATGCCCAGCTTATACTTGGCTTCACACAGGCTTTGCAGGGTTACCATCTGACTTCCCTTCTCGACCTTCTGGACCGGATATCGAAGACTCCGACGCAGGACAAGGAAAGCGAGAAGCTGAAAGAACACCTTTATCAGGAACTGGAGGCGGAGCGGGATAAGTTTCGCCGGGTTGCCAACTGCTGGCTCTCGCCGTATTTCGGCGCACCGGTTACCGGAGAGCAGTATGGGCAGGCCGTGGAAGCGCTGCGGGACGGGTCGGCTTGGCAGGCTGTTGCCAAAGAGAGTTGGTTCGGCGACGCACAGCGAACGGCTGGAGACAAACGCTTTTTCCATTGGGAGTTGGAGTTCCCTGAAGTATTCTTCGACCCCAAAGGCTTGAAGCCCCAGGACCAGCGCGGATTCGACGCGGTGATTGGGAATCCTCCTTACGGCGACATATTGAGTGCGCGAGACAAGACATATATTCAGTACACCAGTGGGGCCAGTACGGGTGGACGTGCAGAGGTTTATGCCGAGTTCCTCATTCGGACATTGAACGTCTTGGCCGAGGAAAGACATATCTCCTACATAATACCCAATACACTTATTGATGGCGCACAGTTCGGGGCGTTTCGCAGCCGATTGAGCAGGGAGTCGACGGTTGGTACTATCCTTGATTTCAGGAAGGGCCAAGTTTTTGTCGATGCGGATGTCGTTACGATGGTGATAGTGCTTACGAAGCGTGTCTGTGCCACAAGGTACACCTTTGCGTACAACTACAGGGATTCCGAGAGCCGTTCCTTCCGCCGGACCGCCATGGCTGTCACGCCAGGCAATACCGAACCTTGGCGCGTAATAGATCCTGTCACGCAGCTTATCGAGTCAAAACAACATTGCGTCCCGCTGGAACCCAGCATCGGGACTTGCCATGATGCCGGAGTCGATTACAAGTGGAAGGGTGTGGGCTGGCAGAACCGTGGAACCCGCCAGCGGCTCTCAAAGGTTCTATTCTATACTGGTGGCAAGCGTCATCCAGCCGATTGGCCACTAATTAAAGGTGAAGACATCAAGCGCTATTCAAAGGAGTTCTCAGGAAACTATCTCATCCATGATTTCGCCAAGTATCGCACACCCGAAACAACCGTTCTGGTCTATCTTGATTTGCTCTCGGAACCCATCAAGATTGTGACTCGGCAGACTGCGGAACGCATTGAAGCTGCGATTGACCTAAGTCAGTTCGTCACTGCCAAATCAATACATACGACAATAGTAAAGACGCCACACTACTCTCCGTGGTACGTGCTTGCGGCGTTGAACAGTGAATTGCTGTCTTACATATATCGCCTACAGACAGGTGAGGTTGGTCGTGCATTTGCACAGGTAAAACTCTATGACTTGCGACGGCTCCCCATCCGCCGCATAGAGTTCACTACCGACTCTGAGGAGCGTTCGCGCCTCTCGGAAGAAGCAAAGAGGCTCTATGATAACGTCCTGTCTATGGGAACCGAAAGGGCCCTGCTGGACTTCGTTGCCGAACAGTTGGGCCAAGAGCCGGAATGCTCCGACGTAGTTCACGACCTTCTCGCCTACTTAGCCAAACGTATGATTGAGATGAACAAAAAGAAGCAGCAGGAGGTAAAATGTTTCCTGGTGTGGCTTGAACGGGAAATCGGCGCAAGAATAGATGCCCTGACCAACAAGAGCAAGGTCAAGGAGTATCATGAGCACGACATGGACATCATTCTGGAAGTTCTGCGCAAAAACGCGAAGAAGCTGGCGGTGGACCCATCCACCCGAACCTTCCAGGAGAACCTTCGGCGGGAGTTCGACCACAGCCTTGCAGTGCTCTCACCGCTGAAAGAGCGCATAGCCGCAACCGACCGCCTCATAGACCAGATCGTCTACAAACTCTACGGACTGTCCGATGAGGAGATAGCGATTGTGGAGGGAAATACTCCAGCGGAAGGAGACAGTGACAGGTGACTACCGAGAGGCGACTCGGGCGGCTATAAGAAGAGCGTGACCACGACGTCGAGGCTCTGCCTGACGAAGTAGCCTATCTTGAGCGGGTAAGAGAAGAATTGACGCGGCGGGGCTTATCGCCGGATAGCGAACAAGACGCTTAGACTATCGCCTACCTTATCCGCTTCCTGCCCTTGATATTCCTGCCAAGGCTCAAATTGTCGGCAGGGCTGTATAGCCGGTGTTTTGCTATCACGTCTGAATCCGCAAGTTCGCTGTAACGGCGCGTCATAGCAAGTGTGGAATGTCCCAAAAGCCGCTGAAGGCTGAACGCGTCTCCGCCGTTTCGCAGGAACGATACAGCGAAAGAATGCCGCAACCGGTGAGGGTTCACGTGTCCGAGTCCTGCCCGCAGCGCCAGCCGTTCCACTATATTGCGAATGCAGTGGCGGTCAACAGGGTCGCCATAACAAGTTACTATCAATACTTCCGTTTCAATTGCGCTGCGCTCCGCAAGATACTGCCTGAGCGTCCGAGCAGTCGTGTTGCCGAAGGGACAGACGCGCGGTTTGTCACCCTTGCCATGTCGTACGTACAGCACCTGGTTTCGCAAGTCTATATCTTCAAGTGTGAGGCTGCACACCTCAGAGGCCCGGAGTCCGCTGTCAAGCATTAGCAGGATAAGCGCACGGTTGCGGCTGTGTATGAAGCCGTTCCCGGTCACTGCTTCCACCAGGGCGGTGGCTTCGAGAGCGCTCAGTGGTTTGATAACAGGCACAGGCGCTTTTGGAACAGCTACCCTGGCCATAGGGTCGTGGTCAAGTATCCCTTCAGCGACAACAAACTTGAAGAACGGAGATAGAACGTTGTGGTAACGCTTCGCAGTCGCCTTTGAAGCCTTTTCGGACTTATTTACGAGAAACCGTTTTAAGTCCTGTGAAGTAACGTCTCTTATACTTCCTGAACCAAACCATACGAAGAACTCTCTGAGCACAATTGTATTGAGCTTGATTGTGCATGGCGATAAGTTACGGCTCTTGCAGTCGAGCAGATAACATTCAACAAGGTTTTCGCTCTCGCTTACTCCACCTTCCACAAGCCGCAGTTTTTGCGCGTTTCTGTGCATGACAGCCACTCCCTTACGCGCGTCTGTGCGGTTAAAGAGTTGCTGATTATATCGAAAGGCGAAGCGCTCATGTGGCTTGTCTCGCAGGCAGATTGCGCAGTTCTCAGGCTGACATTAAGCTCAAAAATGGCAGTTTTCCACATGGCGATTGGCTCAGAAACAGAACGCTTCGTTGACACCGAAGAGGTCAGTGGTTCAAGTCCACTATCGCCCACCATACCACTTTTGAACTCAGTTTTGCACCTCACTACAACTCCGGGCAACGCACTGAACCCGCAAAACGAAGTGGTCTTTTGAAACACAATGCCACTTCGTTTTCCAGCCTCAGAACGTGCTCGTGAAGACCATTAGGCGAAAACGCGTGGATCTCTGTCGCGACCGGCGTCGCCCAACTCGAGACGTATCCCTGCGGAGAGGTTGTGAACATGGTGGTCTAGGTGACGGACGCCTCCGGCAGCACCGACTTGATAGAAGTCGAAGCCGGTCATCAGTGGAGGCTCGATCTTGAGTTCTTTGCTGACTGTATCTTGAATGGGAACCAGGGCCTACGCGCTAAATGTCAGCCACCACTCTGGCGATATGGGTTATGTTGGTCAAGATGGTGATGAAGTAATAATGAACACTGCGTCCATTTGGGTAGAGTTTATAAGGAGCCTGCGATGAGCGAACCCATTCTTTGTTGCCAAAGCGATTGGAGGAGGATTTCAGTGCGCCGGTTTATAGTTATGATCGTGTTGTTTTTCGTAGTATCACCGGCAACGTCTGTTAAAAACGAAGATCCGTTCGACGAATATGCGGAATCTCCCACAGTTTACATCAGGGGTTGCGGTGTTTTCCCGGCCGTCCGTCTGGTAGTGGATGGCCGCGAGACGGAGGGCCGGGCGTTCATTCGCAGGAGCAGAGCATATCTGCCGGCGAGGGAGGTACTGGAACAGCTTGGTGGAAAAGTTCATTGGATGCAGGGTGAGCGAGCCTTCTATGCAAGCTTCCCGGAGAGAGACAGGACTGTGCGGGTTGCGGTCGGCTCTCCTGCGGTGACGATCTATCAGTACAGCCCTTCTTCACGCAGCGGGGCGGGAAGCAGGGTCGGATCTGTCCGCCTGAACGCTTCACCATTTCAGTGCGAGGGACGCGTGTTCGCGCCGGTTAGAGTTGCCGTCGAGGCGGCCGGGGGTTCGGTGCAATATGAAAGGAACACCAGGACCGTTTACATCACCTCGCCCAAAGCCTCCAGCACATAGAGCCAGGGAGATTATATGAAGTTTATCATAGCTCTCATATTTGCGCTTGCAGGGATCACGGGCACTGCTCCTGCCGAGACGCTGTCGATCACCGGGCCGAACCGGTCCGCAATACTGGAGGGCGAGACATACACGATATCGTGGGCGGCGGTCGGCTTGAGGAGCGTAAGCATAGTGGCCCACGGCAAAAGGACTCCGCTGGGAGAGAAGTCTCGCGGGAGTTTCAGCTTCGCAATTGCGGAGCAGGCGCCTGCGGGCGTAAGATTTGCGAATTGGACTGTACCGTGGATAGACGCGGTTACCTTCTATATAAAAGCAAAAGGTTACAATTTACAAGGCCGTCTGGTCGCTGTTGACGAGGTCAGCTACGGTTTCCGTCCGGCAGTGCTCGCGAATCGAATGCAGGATGGGCTCTATCTCGATCTGCACAAGCGCTCGGACCAGCGACTGTACGTGCAGAGGGATTATAAGATCACCCACGCCTACATCTCCAGCTCCTCCGAGAACTACTTGTGGCGGCCACCGGGCAGCCACATCAAGGCCCCACACGACCACGCGGGGGTTTTCAGCATCCTGGAGAAGAAACCCGTTCACTGGTCAACACTCTTCCAAGTGCGTATGCCCTGGGCAATGCGCTACCACGGCGGACACTTCGTCCACGCCACGAGTCGTAATCTCTACAGATATCTCGGGCGTCCGGCGTCCCACGGATGCAATCGCCTGACCAACTACGATGCCCGCAAGCTGTATCACATGACCCCGCTCGGCACCCGTATCGAAGTAATAGGACCGGAGGGCTGAAGCGGCGGGGCCGGACGAATGTCCGGGAGACGCGCACCAAGGAGGAATCTCCCCGGCGATCAAATATGATTACCTCCTTTGTTCTGCCCTACGACGATCAGCCTACATCTTATCCCGAACTGTTGCTACACACGGTGCCGACGTTCGGTTAACTTTATTTGCGCATTATCATGGTAGTACTTCTCAGGCAAGGCAATACGCCGGGATCGTCGCGGATGATGGAATGCCTAGTCTACCACAGCCGCGCCAATGCTGTCCAAGTAGTCCGCTGTTTTCAGCACGTTCTGCCCACAGCCTGCGCTCTTACAGGCTCTAACAATCATATCCTCGTTAGTGACAAGAAGGATTGGGCCGCTCTCTATCACATGGTCTGTACCGGCTACAGCCGCTATGTCCATGTCCCAAAGCGAATTCTTCCTTTTCGGGTTTTCCATATCATAGCCCGTGGTAGCTATGTTGATCAACATTTCTCTATAGATTTCCAGCGGGACGCTAAATTGTGTGGCAACTAGCTTCGCTTCATAAGCGAAGATCTTTACAAACGAGTCACGTTACGATTTGAGCCGGTTCTCAAGCGGCGACTCCGAACTGTGCGCTATCAATGATATTATTGATGGCCTTGTCGACCTGGGACAATGCTGTCGCGA
>JACPPP010000177.1 GCA_016190935.1 Armatimonadota bacterium
ATCGCGTGCGAAACAGAAAGGTGCGATTTGAAATCGCAGGGATTCTGTTTCGGGTGCGACGATGATATCGCACCCGATCATGGCATCGCACCCGATCATGGTTTTGGTCATCTTGCTGGCGACTCCTGAACCGGGGAAGAGAGGAATGATCTGAGACGCGGAATTCCAGATTCCTAGCCTCCCCATTTTCCCCGTCTCCCCGGTTCAGGAGTTCCCAACTCCCAACTCACCAAAGACTACGCGGCCGCTTTCAACTTCCCCGGCTCGACTGCGCCGCCGTGAACGACCAGCCTATCGCACTTTGAAGCCGAAACGCCCGGTTTTATGGTAAGCCATTCCGGGTCGGCCTCCTGACCATTTGCCCACGCTATAAGCGCAGCGGGCAGATTCGCGCCCGCAGCATGCGAGAATGGATACCCGCCGCCGAAGCGCGGGTTCACCTCCAGCACATAGCAGCCGTTCTCATTCACGAATACATCGCAGTCCAGGTTGCCGATATGCCCCAGTTTCTTCCCCAACTTCCTGCCCAGGCTTGCAAGCTCAGGATTATCCACAGTTACCGCCCGGTCCGTCTCTCCGGCGCGCATGGCGAGCTTCTGCCTAGCGAACGTACAGACGTAGCCGCCGCCCAGGTCGTTTACAACATCAAGCCCATGCTCAGCGCCGTCAAGCTTCTCCTGTATCAGCACTGAACGCTCGGGATCGGCTGCGCTCGCGCCCGCGAGCATGGTCCGTGAAAGCCGGCCCCGGACCAGTCGATATGCCGTTTCGAGTTCGTCATCGTCCGCCGCGAACTCGATGCCTATGGACGCAGTCCCCCATCTGGGCTTGATAACGAGCGGGAAGGCTACTTCTCCACGAGAGACGGCTTTTCTCGCATCCTCGAGCGCGCAGTAGGTTTTGGGAGTCTTTATTCCGCAACCAGCCAGAAACTCACAGGTCTTCCATTTATCGAAGCAGATATTTACAGCCTCCGGCGAAGAAACTACGGCCAGGGTTCCGGCGGCCTCGAATAGATCGCGCCTCTCGGCAAGCAGCGGCAGCTCGAGGTCGTTCAGCGAAATGAGCAACTTGACCTCGTGCTTCCGGCATATTTCAAGGAGCGCATCGAAATAGTCCTCCTGGGTCACCGGAGGCACAATGAACGCTTCGTCGGCCTCATAGAGAGCGGGAGCGGATGGGCTTGTGTCCGCGGCATAAACGCGGCCTCTGCCGCCGAGCGCGGACCGGAAGGATCTTACAAGATAGTTTCGCCTGCCGGCGCACGTCAGCAGTACGTTCGTTTCCTGTCCATTGAGCGCCACGGCAGTCTGTCTCCCCTTGCGCTCAAACCAATCGCGCCGTAAGATGCTGTGCTGGTAAAGGTCCTGGAAGTCGCCGACGCAGTAGTGGTGTTCGCGAAGGATGCCCTCCAACACGAAGCCGTTTCGCTCATAGACCTTTCTCGCCCGCTCGTTGTTCGGGATCGTATAAAGGTATATCTTGTTCAGGTTGAGTTCCGTGAACCCGTATTCGAGCACCATAGGAATCACCTCGTCGGCGATCCTGCGGCCCCAGTATTCCTTCTCTCCTATCGTGATATAAAATTGGGCCTTCTGATGCTTGATGTCGATCTGCAATAGACCGGTCATGCCGATCACGGCGCCATTATCTTTGTCTACAATCGAGAAGTGCATCTTGGCGCTGTCGGCGACGGTACTGGAGAACCAGTGCCTGGTTTTGGCGAGCGACAGCGGGTAATCGAACATCAGGGTGTTGCGCACCTCCGGATCGTTGACCCACTTCACGCGGAGCGGAAGGTCCTCCTCCTCGAGCGGCCTCAAATATACTTGTTTTCCGGTAAACATAGCTCTCCCCGACTAACGTTTCTCGTACCAGTCCGGCAGTGGGCGGGTCCAGCCCTTGACTGAGCCATCGGCTGTGTAGACGCCCTTCTTGATGAAAAGCTGGGCAAATGTCAGAAACAGGATTCTCGCATACATAGCGAGGTTTCTGTTCCTCACGTAGTAGACATCTATGGCAATCCGCTCATCCCAGCTCAGTGCGTTTCCGCCGGACACCTGCGCGAGACCTGTCATTCCGGGCCTCACAAGTATTCTCGGCATTTCCCAGGCCTGATAATAGTCCTTGTGGAATGGAATTGCCGGTCTGGGGCCGACGAGCGACATCTGACCGAGCAGGACGTTAAAGAGCTGTGGCAGCTCGTCGAGATGAAATTCCCGCAGGACCTTCCCGACCGGAGTTATCCTGGTGTCGTTGGCCGCCACTCGGAGCTTTTCGCCGCTGAACTCGGCATTCTCGGCCATCGTGCGGAACTTGATGATCCTGAGGTTCACGCCGCGCCTGCCCAGGCGTTCCTGCCGGAAGAACACCGGCCCGCGGCTCGTGAGCTTGATCGCCGCTGCGACAATGAACATCAGTGGCCAGAAGCAAAGAAGCCCACAGGCCGCCGCAAGGACGTCTATCACCCTCGTGAGAGCGTCATATACCGGCCTCGCCCGAACCGCCGGGTTGGACTTCATCCGCTCGATCACATCTTCAGTTAGAATAATTGGACTTACCATTTCATCTTCTTAGGTAACAGGTAACAGGTAACAGAGGGCCTTCCCATGACCCATGACCCATGCCCCAACACCCAACACCCAACACCCAACCCCTTCCGACTAGTAGCCCGCCTCCAGATCGACTCGATTTATCAGCGGCTCACCCGTAGCTAAACGGTTCAAGTTTTCTACAGCGTCTGCAAGATGCGGAAGCTCGCCGGCCGCGAAGCCCGAGCGGTGTGGCGAGAGCACCAGATTGTCGAGTTCGTGGAACGGGAAGTTGACCGACGGAAGCGCGTCGGGGTTATCACGAGTTGGATAGTTGAACCACGTGTCTACCGCAGCGCCCGCAATCTGCCTGTCCTTCAGCGCGTGATAAAGGTCGGCTTCGTTCACCACTTCTCCGCGAGACACGTTTATAAGGTAGGAGCCTGGTTTCATCCTCTGGAACAGATCTTTGTTCACCACGCCTTCAGTCTTCTTCGTGAGCGGAACGGCGATGAAGAGTATATCCGATTCGCTCGCTACCTCTCCGACCGCATCAGGCCCGACTACAAGATCGAGAGGCGCCGGAGGAGAGACATAGTCACCTGCGTCTGCGGCTATGAATCTCACTCTGAATCCCCCAAGCATCTCCGCTATTGACCTGGCTATGGCCCCATACCCTATGAACCCGACGGTCTTGCCATACATGGTATCGGGTGGAAAGAACGCGGAGCCGCCGTTTTGCGACGGCCGCATCCACTTGCCTTTCCGAAGCTGCCTATCATGATATGGTATCTTCTTCACCGCTGCCATCATCAGGCCGACAGCGTATTCCGCAACCACCCCGGCGTTGCTGTGCGAATTACAGACCGCAACCGGATACTGCTTCAGCAGATCGAAATCCAGCCTGTCCACTCCCGTCCACGGCACCTGTATGAGCCTGAGCTGCACGGCGTTGTCGAGGATCGGCTTTGCGATTTGATCCCCCAGGAGCGCGTCAATCCTGTCCCGAACGGCCTCTGCAAGCGTCTCGACATTAAACTCTCTGGGCTGCACCAGCTCAACATCCTCGACTAACTCGTCTCTAAGGTAGGCGATATCCTCTGGAAAGAACGGTTTAGTCATCAGCACACGTATATTATTCATTGCGTTATTCCGAGCCAACCCGGCGGGGTCGGATCACGAAAGGAAGGCGCTGGGTGCTGGGTGCTAGGTGTTGGAAAGGCCATCCCTAACCCAACACCCAGCACCTAACACCCAACACCCGTCCTACATCTTGCACCTAATGAATTCCCCGGTCCGTCTAAGCCCCTCAGCTACAAGCTCCGTATTGTTCGCGAGCGATATCCTCACCCAGCCGTCGAAATCGGCGCCGAAAGATATTCCCGGTATCATTGCCACACCTTTCTCTTCCAGCAGCCGACTACAGAAATCATCGGAAGAAAGCCCGCTGTTCTTGATGTTTATAAAACCGAGGAATCCACCCTGTATTTCCGAGCCGGACAGACCAGGGTGGTCGGAAATGAACCTGTTGTAGTAATCCCTGCGTTCTCTGATCGCTTCAATGAACCTGAGAACGTGCGTCTGCGGCCCTTCGAGCGCGGCGACGGCGGCCTTCTGGATGAACGCAGCGGTATTAGTATTCAAATGCTGATGTATCTTGAGCATGACCGAGACAAGCGGCCTGTTCGCATGGACGTAGCCGATCCGCCAACCCGTCATCGAATGCGCTTTGCTGAACCCGTTGATCGTAATAACTTTGCAGCGGATGTCATCGAAGGCCGCGAAGGATATGTGCGGCGTGTCCGACAGGATTAGCCGCTCGTATACTTCATCAGAGAGCAGGAAAAGGTTGTGCTCTTCAACGATTCCACGAATGAACTCCGCATCGTCCCCGCGTATCATGGTCCCGGTGGGGTTGTTGGGATAATTGACCAGAATCAGCCTTGTCCTCTCGTTGACCAAATCTTCTATTCTGTTTCGATCTACTCTGAAGTCGCTTCCCATCAGAGGAACGTTGTGCACGACGCATCGAGGCTCCGCGAGCTCAAGGATCGGGTTGTTGCTGACATAGCAGGGAGTGAAGTTTATGACCTCATCGCCCGGCTGCAGCACGGCCATGCACGCTATAGCCAGAGCGTTTTTCGCGCCGGGAGTGATGATTATCTCATCCGGCTCAGCGTCGAATCCGTTCTCAAGGCTCAGTTTCTGGGCTACCAGTTCTCTAAGCTCCGGAAGTCCGGCGGCGGCGGAGTAACGGGTGAGATCGGCGTTCAGCGCCTCCACAGCGGCCCGCTTGATGTGCTCCGGCGTGTCGAAGTCGGGCTCGCCGAGCCCGAGGGAGATAATCTCCCTGCCCATCCTCTTCATCTCCTGAGCCTTCAGGCTGAACTGCAGTGTTTTCGATTCCTGGATAGTCTTTTCGACGATCATTGCCATCTTCCTTAGGGGCGCGGGCTTTATTTCTACGGAAACGCGGAACTGCGGAAGCACGGAAGGGAAAGGTAACAGGTAACAGGTAACAGGTAACAG
>JACPPP010000180.1 GCA_016190935.1 Armatimonadota bacterium
GTACGGTAGTACATCTCTCCGAAGGTACTGCCTACCATATTACAATACAGAGAAACCGACGGCGGCCCCGCAGGGGCCGAGAAGCTGATGGCTGATAGCTGACTGCTGACAGCTTCTTTCGCGTTATTCGCGCTTCTTCGCGTCATTCGCGTTTCAGCATGACCCGAACGATCAAAGATACCATTGATATTAAATGTTTTGACAATATCTACGTGGGTAGGATGAATAAGTCGGGCTAACTGATTAATCTATCAATACCTGCTCTAATACTTCGATGCGTACTCGAACAGCGATAAGGTCGAAGCTGGTTCTTGCGTTCGTTGTGGCGCTGATACCACTCGTCGCCCTGCAGGGGATTGTCCTCAGCAGGTGGCGCAGCATCCGTGTCGAGAGCGTCATCCAGGGAAGGACAGACTCCGCTAGACTTGTGGCCTCCACATTTGAAAGCTACGTAAGAGATGCAGTTCACGAAAGCAATGCATTAGAATCGATACTAAGGCGCGAGAATGCTTTCGGTGATCCTGCGGAAATCCAGCGGGTGCTTACTGAACTGGAAATCTATCCTGAGGCAGTTGATGCGTACGGAGTGGCAGATGCTTCAGGAAGAATCGTTGCGGGTGAACCCGAGGACTACAGGGGAGTCTACATCGGAGACAGGCAATACTTCAAAGAGCTTAGGGCCGGGCGGCCATGGGCGCTCTCTGGTCTGATGAAAAGCAGGCTCACTGAAACAGCTACATTCATAATTGCAAACTCTGTAAGGAATCCACAGGGGGAGTTGCGAGGTGTGGTGCTCGCACAGGTCGACATGGACCGCATTAGCACCCTCTTCCCGGAGCGGATCGAAAGGGGCGAGATTCTGCTTTTTGATAGAAACGGAATGTTAGTCTACGGAAGCCGCATGTCTGATATCCCCTGGGAGAAGCGCGATTGGTCGGAGAACGACCTGGTAAAAGAAGCTCTCGCAGGACGGACGGCGTGCAGCCGATCATTCATATCCCCTACGACGGGCGGGCGAGCCATGGGCTGCTTAGTGCCAGTATCGGATACTGGCTGGGTTGCGGGTTCGACCATGCCGGTACGCGAGGCGCTGGCTCCACTGCATGGATGGACAAGTCCTATTCTTATCGGCACGGCACTGGCTGTAATCGCCTCTGTGATCCTGGTCTGGCTTCTTGGGAGTTACCTGACCCGGCCTATAGTGCGGCTCACACGAGCCACGCATGACTTCGCCGCGGGACGAAATGTTCCTCCCGTCAAGATAGAAACCGGCGATGAGTTGCAGGAGCTCTATGAGTCATTCGACAGTATGAAAGGGCAAATAGCGGAGCGGGAGGCGAGGCTCGAGGAGTTGGCCGGAAACAACGAACGATTGGCCAGGGCCGCCGAAGCTCGGGCTGCGGAACTCGACACGGTGCTTGAGAATATTCCGGCAGGAGTGGTAATTGCCGATGCTACAGAAGGCAAAATTGTCCGGACGAATGCCGCCGCAGATGAGATTACCGGCTGGCCCACGCCGCCCGGCCTGCGGATGGAGGAGGTAAGCCAGGTAATCCATTTTCTCAAACCGACAGGTGAGCCCTTGCCTATCGAAGATTTGCCCTTGGTACGTGCAATCCAAGAAAAACGAACGATAGTCGGTGACGAGCTTCTAGTTGAGCGGCCAGACGGAACGAGAATAACCGTCTTGGCTTTCGCCTCCCCCGTCGGCTTTGTAGGCGGCAGTGTCGCAAGTGCAGTCGCGGTTTTCCAGGATATATCGGAGCAAAAAAGGAAGGAGGAGCGCGAAAGGACGATCGCTGAGTCTCTTCAAGAAAGCCTCATGCCCACGGTGCTTAGAGAGTACCCGGCGTTCGAGGTTGGCAGCCAGTACCTGGCCGCACTTGAGGAGGCCAGGGTTGGCGGTGATTTCGTCGATGTCTTCGAGGTCGCAGCGGACAGGCTGGCAGTAGTTATAGGGGACGTATCGGGCAAGGGTTTGAGCGCAGCCGTCGAGGTCGCCATGACTAAATACTACATCCGGGCTTATGTGCGCGAACACCAGGATGATCTTGGGTTGGTCTTTGCCCACGTAAACGATGCAATGATATCGGACGGGAGCGAAGAACGGTTCGTCACGGTGTTTCTGGGGGTTATCGATAGACAAAGCCGCTTCCTGGAATACGTAAGCGCCGGACATGAGCCGCAGATGATAAGACGACGGGAGTCTGTCGAGGAACTCCGCCCGACCGGGCTTGCTCTCGGTATATTTCCCGGTACCTATCGACAAGAGAGAGTGAAACTGGAAGCTGACGATTTGCTCGTCCTCTGCACTGACGGAGCGACCGAAGCGCGGTCCCTTGATGGAGCGATGCTCGAAATCGAAGGGCTGAAGCACTTGCTCGCAGGGATCGAACAGCAGGGGGCCAAAGCTGTGTGCGACGCGCTCTTCGATTCTATAGTGGATTTCTCAGCAGGCAAACCCCGCGACGACATAGCGCTGCTCGTTATCGGCTTTCACCGGGACTAGCCCCAATTATCCATCAGCAGTTGCTTCGGACCGCATCCCCTTGATGGGGCCGGATTTGAAATCAGTACTGTCGAAAGTTCTGTAACTAACATAATTGCATAGAGCGTATAGAATAAGAAGTCCAGGATCGCACATCGTCTGCGAGCCA
>JACPPP010000181.1 GCA_016190935.1 Armatimonadota bacterium
CAGCACCGCTCCGGCTGGATACCTGAAGAGTGAGGTATTAATCCACACAAACGACCCCCTCCAGCGTGAGATCAAAGTGCCGGTGTATGCGCTGGTTGAGTGAATAAGGGCTTGCCCTTGAAATGAGTGGTTTATGGTACGGGCAGGCTCCCGTCGAAAGTTCAGGTGTCGGCTCACGGCGGAGCTTGGGCAGGCACAGGGTGGCGGACCTGCACCGGCCCAAGTCCGTAGGCTAATATTAGCACAATTCACCGGTGTTGGTGAACCTTCGAGGGATTGAGAGCGCATCCCATGACTCGAATATTGGGTGCAGTCGCATCCTTCGACAAGCTCAGGATGCCTAAGAATAGTTGCCTTTGCAACGGTTTTGGGATGCACTCTAAGCCAGCCCGGCTATGTGCTCTTGGCGGCGTCGGTCTTAGGATGGAGGCTCAAAGGCAGCAGGTCCGGCGTTATGAGCTGAGCGTTCGGTTCGGCAAGCACTACTGCCCGCTCAATCACGTTCTCCAACTCCCTTACGTTGCCGGGCCAGCGGTAGTTGATCATAAGCTCCAGAGCTTCGGGGCTTGCATACTTGAGCGACTTACCGTTCTCGTTATTATACTTCTCTATGAAATGCTCAACGAGCAGCGGGATGTCGTCCCGCCTGTCGCGAAGCGGGGGAAGGTGTATCTGTACGACCTGGAGCCGATAGTAGAGGTCCTCGCGGAACTTGCTCTCTTTGACCGCTTTTTCCAGGTCCTGATTTGTGGCCGTTACGAGCCGGACATCGACCTTGATGGTCTTCAGCCCTCCAACCCGCTCGAATTCACGCTCTTGTATGACTCGTAGCAGCTTCATCTGGACGTTTCCCGGTATATCCCCTATCTCGTCCAAAAAGAGCGTGCCGGTATGCGCCATCTCGAACCGTCCAGGCTTCTGACCTACGGCGCCCGTAAATGATCCCTTTTCATGCCCGAATAGCTCGCTCTCAAGAAGCTGCTCCGACAGCGCAACGCATGCCACCGGCACAAAGGGGTTTTGTCCGCGGCTCGAATTGTAGTGCAGCGCGCGGGCGATTAGCTCCTTGCCCGTTCCGCTCTCGCCTCTGACGAGCACACTCGCCCTGCTGTCCGCCACCCGCTCGACAAGCCGGAAAACCTCCTGCATACCGCTGCTCGTTCCCACTATGTTCTCGAATCTGTAGCGGGTCTTAAGCTGCTGTCTGAGGTCTATGTTCTCATTTATCAAGTGCCGCCGCTCAAGGGCTTTCTGCACGACGATCTTGATTTCGTCCATATCGAACGGCTTGGTGATGTAATCGAACGCTCCGAGCCGCATGGCATCGACAGCGGTCTTGATCGTGCCGTGCGCCGTGATCATAATGACCGATATGCTCGGATTGATCTGGCGGGCCGCCTCAAGAAGCTCAACTCCGTTTATGTCCGGCATAATCAGGTCCGAGATAAGGACGTCTATTCCGGTGCTCGTGGACAACGTATCAAGCGCCTTCTTGCCATTCTCGGCAGTCAGGACAGCATATCCTTCCTTGCTGAGCACCGCATCCAGGACCTTCCGGATATTCGCCTCGTCATCCGCTATTAGTACTGTTCCTGTACCGTTGTTATCGCTCATATAGCCTTCAATCTAAAATCTAATACCAGTTGCCTTTGCAGCCGACAGTCCGCAGTTCCGCACCCTTCGACGGAGCTCAGGATGCGGAACTGCTTGCCACCATGAGCAATTGGTACAAAATCTGAAATCTAAAATCTGAAATCTAAAGTCCTCCGCCGTCTACAGTCTCCTTTCCGTAGTATCGGCTTCCGGGGGCGCGGACGTTACCGGCCTTTCAACCGGCAGCGTAACTTTGAACACAGTTCCCTCTCCGACAATACTGGATACCTCGACGTGTCCCCCGTGATTCTCCACCGTCTTCTGCACAACAGGGAGTCCAAGCCCGGTGCCTTTGGTCTTGGTAGTGAAGAACGGCACAAAAATCCGGCAGACCTGGCTCTCCGGGATGCCTACACCTGTGTCAACAACGCACATCTCTACGGCGCGACCAGGAAGCGGCCTGGTACGGACCGTCAGAATCCCGCCTTCCGGCATCGCCTGGAGGCCGTTGAGTATGAGATTCCTCAGCACCTGCTCTATTTGCTTTTCGTCCGCCTCGATCACCGGCAGGTCCGCCGCCAGGTCTTCCTTCACAACTACGCCGCTTTCCCCGATGTTCGGGCTCATAAACTGGAGCGTCTTGCGCACGACCTCGTTGATGTTGACCGGCTGCAGATCCAGCTCCATAGGCCGTGCGAACTCGAGAAACTCGGTCGTAAGCTTCGAGAGCCCGTTCACTTCCTCTATAATGATATCAAGAAACTCGACTATTGAGGGATGATCCTCGTATTCCTTCTGCAAGAACTGAGCGGCGCCCTTTATCGAGCTCAGCGGATTTCGCAGTTCGTGGGCTATGGTCGCCGCCAACTGACCCACTGCTGCCAACTCTCCCATCCGCCGGAACTCGTCCTCCATCTTTATATCTTTGGTAATATCCTCGAAGATAATTACAACCCCAAGAGGCTCACCGGCATTATTGGACAGGACAGATGCGCTCAGGTTCAGATAGGCCACATCGCCATCCGGCAAATGGTAGCAGAGCTTATAGCCCTGATAGAGCTTGCCTGTGGATCTCACGTTCTCGACTATCTCGATCGTAGTTGACTTGTCGGCTTCCGCAGTACTGAGTGATTTTACAACGTGCTTGTAGTTCAGTCCTGTGACCTGAGAGGCGCTGAGTCCCGTAATCGACTCGGCGGCGTGGTTCCAGGTAAGCACAATCCCATCTATATCCAGGGTAACTACCCCCGCTGCGATGCTCGAGAGGACGTTATCGGTATAGCTCGTCAGGGCGGCAAGGGCCTCCAACTCCTTGTAGATGGCCGCGCTTTGAGATGCGATGATGGAGAGCACGCGCAGGTCGTCCTCAGAGTAGAGATTGGGGCTTGCGCTATAGACGCAGAGGACTCCCACAGCCTCGTCCTGCACCATAAGCGGAATCGACATGAGTGAACGAGCCTGCCCCGAACTGAAGCTTGCCGGAACAAACCTCGGGTCACTTCCTATATCCGGCGAGACGACCGCTTTCCGTTCCCTCACCGTCCAGGCCATTACGCTGCTTCCCGCAAGTGACTCCTCCGGCGGCTTCTCAGCCGGTCCGCTGCCGGATCTTGCTGCTGTCGCGACCATTGCTTGCCTCTCATGATCGATAGCATAGATCGCCGCGCCGTCGCAATCAACAAGACCGGTCACTATTCCAAGGATCGCATCGAGCGCCTCCTCCAGGCTCGACGACGAACTGATCCGCCTCGAAAACTCGTAAAGGGTGGAAAGATCGAGCACCTGCTGCCCAGCTCGCTGCTCGTATCGGATGGCATTCTTCAGCACGACCGCCGCCTGCGATGCGACTATCGCGAGAAGCTTAGTCTCCGCAGTCGTAAACTCCGATGCCGTGCGGCGGAAGAGCGCAAACGCACCAATTGTCGCATCCTCTGCAAGCAACGGGACCAGCAGCACCGAGCCATCTGCGCCTATCAACCCTCTGAGCAGGTCCCGCGCCGCCTCGCTGTATTTCCCCGCATTATTCATCAGCCGTTGCTTCGGACTGCATCCTGAGCCTGTCGAAGGATGCCGAAGCCGGCTGATGAATAATGCGGGTTCCTTCGCTGATTCGCTCGTGATAACCTTTGGTGAACGTAGCTGCCGGATAGCCTCCGCCGACTCCGACTCCTTTCTGGCCATAAGCTCCCGCATCGCATCCAGAAGATCTTCGGGAATTCCACTCGCCGCGTTGACAGATACAGTAGCTCGCTTGTCCCTGAGCAGAACGAGCGCGCAGCCGTCGCATGGGACCGCCTTTCGGGCTACGTCTATCGAGATTTGAGCGGCATTCTCCAGCCCGTACGCTGAGCTTATGGTCTTGCTGTGCTCAAAAAGAACGTTCAACTCAGCATATTTGGACTCCATAGCCTCGTACAGCCTGGCGTTCTCGATCGCTATCCCGGCCTGGCTCACAAAAGCCGAGAGCAGATCAACCGTCTGGGGTTGTATTGGGCGGCCGGTCACTATGTTGTCCACCACGACGACTCCAATGCATTCCTGCCGCACGACTATCGGCGCGGCGAGAATGGCCTTCTCGCGCCCGCTGTCATCCCGCTCGAATATCGGAATCCGCTCCTCCGCAGCCAGTCCGATCACGCCCTCACCGGCAGTCACGCGTTCGGGCAGTTCTCCTTCTGCAAAACCCCTGCGGATGCCTGCGACGAACTCCCGCGTCCTCGGATCGAACAAGTACACGCAGCATCTCTCGAACCCGACTACCTTAATGATGTTATCGGCTATCTGGTCGAGCACGCTGTTCACGTCGAGGGTGGAGTTTATTGTCTTGAGCAGGTCCGAGATGGTGTACATCTCAGCTACGCGCATGCAGAGGTTCGTATAAAGACTGGCGTTGGAGATGGCAAGCCCAGCCTGGCTGGCAAACACACAGAACAGCTTCAGGTCGTCTTCAGTAAACGGCGGCGCCGGGACGTGCCTGCGAATGTTAAGCACACCCATCACGTGCTCGGCCTCATCCTTAAGAGGCGCGCAAATGGAAGAGGATATCTCCTTCCTGGGGCTGACCGCCCCGGAAGCAAGCCTTGGGTCAGCGCCGACATCCGCCAACAGCATCGCCTCACCGGTCTGCGCCACCGTCCCGTCTATCCCCTCGCCGAATTTGATTCTAGCGCCATGCACAATGTCGTCCGCAAGTCCCCAGCTTGCCCGGATTGTCAGATGATCGGAATCCGCATCCCGAAGCACGAGCGAGCACGCCTGCGCGCCCATAACCGCCGCAGCCTTTTCAGTAATCAGCGGGAGGAGCCTGTCGATATCGAGATCGCTGATCGCCTGGCCGATCTCGTAGACGGCGGAAACTTCCGTCAGGCGCTTGGCCGATTGCTTCCTGGCGGCCTCAAGTTCCTCAGAGAGCTTATCATTCGCCAGGACGAGAGCGAGATATGCTGAAAGGACCTCGAACAACCCCGAAGGTGCAACATCGATGCCCGCGAGCGCAGCGAAGAGGCCGTCGCGAGGCTGAATTCGCTTTACGAAGATGCCGTCTTGCTGATCTGAGTGGCCATCATGAACACATGCGGCCGCTGCGGCAGCAGCGCATCGTTCGACGAGATCCCCGGCCCCGTCGGCGCTCGCCGACCACGACCGTGTCCCGCCGTTCTCGGTGTCCGCTGCCACCAGTGACAGACATGCGGCGCCCACCGCCCTTCGCGCAGCCTCAAGCATCCCTTCCACAATTTCGGAGGTTGGCTTAGAGGAGCCGGCCAGCGAGGTGATCTCTTCCATAGCGTCACGTTTTCCAGCAGAGAGTGACATAATGCGGAGTAACCTCAGATGCAGTTTCCAGCGGCATTATACCATTACCAACCTCAACCGGCAAGATTGAGGCAACGCCAGAACCGGGGAATCGGGGAATGGTCTGAGACGGGGAATCAGATGGGTGGCGATCTCCGTATCGCCACCCTGACGCCAATGCCGGATCTCCGTATCCGGCAGGCCGGCAATACTGCAAGATGGCTTCGGGATTTAGGAAATCCTGGTCTGGCTCCTGGGTGGCGATTCGGATATCGCCACCCAACTTGGGCTCACTTGTTTTAATGCGTAAGCCCTGGTTCCGTCACCAACATCTCTTGCAGGATTTTTGTAAGCATCGTAGAATATCTCAGTAGTAGAGATTGTTAATAATCGCACAAACTACGTCGAACGTCGAATGTAGAGCTAGAAGAAGGGAGCCAGAGATGACTCGAATTTACAACTTCAACGCCGGTCCTGCGGCACTGCCAGTTCCGGTGCTCGAGAAGGCCCAGGAGGAGATGCTTGATTTTGCCGGCAATGGAATGTCGGTGATGGAAATGTCCCACCGGTCGAAGGGTTTCGCCGAGATAATAGAGGCCGCGGAGGCCGGTGTCCGCAGGCTGATGGGGGTCTCGGATGACTATGCGGTCCTTTTCCTGCAAGGGGGGGCCAGTCTGCAGTTTGTGATGATACCGCAGAACTTCCGCAGAGACGGCAAGACAGCGGACTACATCAATACCGGAAGCTGGTCCTCGAAGGCGATAAAGGAAGGCAAGATTAACGGCAGCGTGAATGTCGCATGGGACGGCAAGCCGGAGAACTATATGCGAGTTCCACGACAAGAGGAACTCAACCTGAGCCCGGACGTTGAGTACCTCCACATCTGTTCGAACGAGACCATAGGCGGGATTCGCTACGACACATTCCCGGAGACCAATGCGCCCCTGATTGCCGATATGTCGAGCGAAATAATGTCCAGGGTGGTCGATGTCAACCGCTTCGGCATGATCTACGCGGGCGCACAGAAGAACATCGGGCCGTCCGGCCTGGCGCTCGTAATCGTGCGCAAGGACTTGATCGAACGCTGCCCGGAGAATGTCCCCATCTTCCTCCGCTACAGCACGCACGCCGAAAACTGCAGCCTCTACAATACTCCCAACACGTGGGGTATCTACATACTCAAGCTCGTCACGGATTGGATGGACTCAATCGGCGGGATACTGGCCATGCAGAAGATAAATGAGGAAAAAGCGGGCGCGTTGTACGACGTGCTCGACTCGAGCAACTTCTGGAACCCGCCGGCGGACAAAGCCAGCCGCTCCATTATGAACGTAGTCTGGCGACTGCCAAACGAGGAACTGGAGGATAAGTTTGTAAACGAGGCGAAGAAGGCCGGTCTCGTAGGGCTAAAGGGCCACCGTTCCGTAGGAGGCCTCCGCGCAAGCATCTATAACGCTGTTCCCAGGCAGGCAGTTGACGCGCTGATAGCCTTCATGAAGGACTTTGAGGCCGGGAACGGGTAACCCGATAACGAGGGCCCGGTCAGCGTGATACCTGAACCGGGGAAGCGGGGAATGATTTGAGGCGGGGAATTCCAGATTCCCCGTCTCCCCGGTTCAGAAGTTGTTATGCTGGCATGTCTTGTTTGTGCAGCATCAGAAGGCGCGTCCCCTACTTATACAACCTCTTCCGCCGCAGCGCGAGTGTGCCCATACCTCCGATGCCACAAAGCAGCGTCACAATTGACCCCGGCTCAGGAACGCCGGCTATTACAATGATGTCCGGGTTATCTGGACTGTAGGTAGTCTTCGCTGCTACGATGAACGACCAGCCGGTTGTTGGGAGATGGTCCTGCGGGCTAAACACCTTCTCATACCAACTGCCCCCATCTTGCCACCTGACGATTATGTGCGTGAAGTTACCTGCATACGGATAGACAGATGTTGAAGAAGCACTGAACGCCACTTTGATCTGATTCAATGGCGTGCCACTATCACCCAAGGCATTCCACACAGCAAGATCGTACACCTTCTCCGACGAGTCAAGCGTCGCCGAAGTCCTGAAGTCTAACAGGTAGGGGTTGCCATCGCTATGAAAAGAGCCGATAGTAGCAAGCGACTGCCCCGGTACCGGAGGCGCTGGAGGCAACATCTCGTTCCATTCAGTGTCATTTGTGTAACCAACCCTCCAACCCAACCTCAGCGTGCCGGCATAGTTCAAACCATTCATGTCTGTGGCCCTAATCAAGATGATCCAATTGTTCATATCCGCCGCCGCAGGGGGACTTACGGAAAGCGATAGTGCGGCCAGAAGTGTGGAGACAAACGCGACACGAAGCGATGTCCTTTTCATCAAATTCTCCTCCCTTGGCCCTCTCTGGGGCCTGTGATTATGTGTTGTGAAACAAAAAGCCCAGGGCGTTACCTGAACGGCAGACGAGCGATCTGCAAGCTCGGATGCTGCTTTGGGCTTTGTAGCATTATTGCCCCATCTTTATCGCTTTGTCAATAGCAAAGTCAGCTAAGCGGCCAAGAGGGAATCGCCTCGTCTATCTCGCCCATCAGTCGCATCGTCTCGTTGAGAGCGACAACAATCTTCTGGTAGTGTTGCTGATCCTCCCAGGTGAGCTTCCTTTCCCTGCGGTCCTTCAGCCACTTTTCGAGCACATGGTAGCCGCCGATGTGGAAATCCCATACCTCCGGCTCAACCCCCTCGAAGTACTGGTCTTTGTTGATATAAACCCGGCGGGTGAGTTCGTCATATCTTACTTTCTCAACCGTGTTCGAGCCGGGAATGGGGTACTTCGTGATGAGTTTTTCGAGCAACGGCGATTCCATCAGGTGCAGCGAGACGAGTTCCGCGCCCTTCTCGACCAGCCGTCGGAAGAGTTCCCTGTCGGAGGTGAGCGGCGCGCGGGGGAAGTCCATCTTGAGGAACTCCGCGTAGCGCGTCCGGTAGGTCGGGCAGTGGAGGACGGCATAGATATAAGCGAAAATATCATCCGGCCCGAAGGTTTCATCTAAGTCACCTTTGCCATCTGAGATAAACTTCAGACCCAACCGTTTTTCTATGTCGGCTACAAAGTCCGGGTTCAGGTTTGGATGGCGAGTAAGGCCGTTCGAGAACAGGTCGCCGTTGGTGCGGGGGTCAGGGTAGAGGTAGAGGGGAAACATCGAATCAATCGTTTTAAGTGACACCAGAACGTGCTCTATGATACCGTCTGACACGAGGCAATGCTGCCAACCGCCAGCAATCTCAACCCGACGCGGAACAACCATGCCAGTGTTCGGTCTTGCCAGCATATGGCGCATTACTTCCGGCCTGGGCATACAAATGAAACCTCGACTTCTGCCGGTGTAGTAGGTGTACCGGCGGTCGAACGGCCGATACAGAATGGGCGCCACACTATCGACTCGGATGCCATCTCGGATCAGATCAGCCTGAGCAAACGAGACCTTCCAATCACGAACGTCTTCGCCCAGGTTATATTTCTCTCGCGCAGCTTCTGGAGGAAGTGAAGCGAAATTGCGTGCCTTCTCCAAGACTTCCTCTGCTGACCACCCGATGGTAAGGCTGTCGCGGGCCGTCACGATGCCGACGGAATTCACCGGCAGGACGTCTGTCACTTTCCAACCCTTCTCGTACTCCTCCCGAAGACCTTTGCGCTGAGGCACGAAGAGGTAAGTTGGGCTCTCCGGCATCAGCTTTTGCCCCATCATCGAGCTTACATCCATCTCCGCGAGCCAGCGGTATTTGTCGCGCTCTCTCATGCCCCAGAGATTGTCATAATACACATGGCCGTCGCCTTCGTCATCTTTCCTCTTGAGGAAGAATCCTATGGCGACACCCTGCTGGATGTCGAAGACGTTTTCATCCTTCGTCCCGTCCGGAGCAACCTCTCTCTTCCTGGCGTTGCCGTGCAGGTCGAGGATGCCGATGTCGGAGAACGCCCTCATCAATTGCTGCCGCATGCCCCTGAAGGTCGGATTGTCCAGGTAGCCGTTGTTACTGATGAAAGCCAGGATTCCGTAGCCCGTCTGCTCTATGCGCCATTGTCCGAAGCGGATGAACTTTACATAATCGTCCTGGAGCCACTTGGGGTTTTTCTCTCTAAGCGGTTGTCCGTCCACTTCATAGTAGCTAGGAACCTTCGTACCATCAGGCAGTCTGCCCTTAAGCAATCCGTCTATCCACTTTCCCCTATTTGCCGAATGTCCTGAATACGGAGGGTTCCCCAGCACGACCATGATTGGCTTCTCGCGCTTGATGTCGGCGGCAGCGTTCGCTTCTTCGCTGATGAACTCCACGAAAGGGAGAGCCTTGGCTGTGACTGCCTCCTGCAGGGTGTTCGTAAGATATATGCCGAGCCGCTCGTCGCGTTTGAACTCATAGCCCGTCTCCTCCAGAAGCAAGCCGAGCTTGAGGTGCGCGATAGCATAAGGCGCCATGAGCAGTTCGAAGCCAAACAGCCTGGGCAGAAGATGCTTTTCCACGTAATTGTTCCATCCGCCGGCCTGCCCCTGCTCGACCATACGCTCGTGAATCAGTTTCACGACGCCGAACAGGAATGTGCCCGTGCCGCAGGCGGGATCGAGTATAAGAACGTTTGGGTCAGCCAAGCCCTGCGGCCTGTCGAACTTCGTCTTGAGCAGATGATCGACAGAGCGCACGATGTAGGAAACCACGGGTTCCGGTGTGTAGTATACGCCCCTCATCTCCCGAAGCCTGGGGTCATACTCCGCCAGGAACGTCTCGTAGAAGTGGACGACGGGATCCTCCTTGCGGACGCGAGCCAGAAAATCCTCAATGATAGCGTCCATGTGGGCGTCGGCAAGAACCTGTGCCAGATCGTCTACTATCCAGGCCACTCGGTCGTCCAGATCGATGCCGGCGATGTGTGCGAACAGACTCCGCAGGAATGGGTTGCTCTTGGGGAGCAGCCAAGCGGCGCTCTCGCGCGTGAAGTCGCTGCCGGCGGCTCTCTCACGCGCCGCGAACAGGCCGTAGGCTATCGTCTGAGCAAACATATCCGCAAACTCGGGGAACGTCAGCTCCGGCAGCAAGGTTTCTTTAAACGCCTGATACTGGCCGTGAAGTGTTCCGGGTTCATCTCCCTGCGCTAAGGTCGCCGCCGTAACCTCCCGAATCATCCTCGCAAGCTGGGCCATCCGCTCCGCCAGTTCTCTGGCAGTCGCGGCGGAGGGTGATTTGTGCTGAAGGAATCTATCCAGGAGGACCAGAACCTGCTCCAGACTGCCCCTTGTGGTCTTGATCGCGCCGTCCGCTCCCACATCACCCAGCCGGGCGGTCTCTCTCAGACATCCGTCAGTGTACCAGCGGAACTCGACATAATCTGTCAGGATCAGGTTCGGCAGTGAGGCCAGATAGCGTTTGAGCTGCTCCGTGCGCTCGGCCTTGGAGAGATTTTCTCCTACGTCTTTTGCCTCGATATAGCCAACCGTCACCGGCCCGGCGGACACGATGTAATCTGGAGCGCCGCAGGCGATCCTCCGCGGCTCGTGCGTGACGTCGATCCCAGGCCGGGTTTCGAGCAGGTTCTCTAGAGCAGAACGATGGGTCAACTCCGTGGCGTCGCCCCGCGAGAGGTTGGCGGAGACCGCCTTTGCGTAATCCCTGAGAGTTTTGATTTGATCCGGCATCGGGTTCCCCTTATAATCGGAGCTGAGCCTGGCAAGTACCTGCCAGCCTTGCCGATATTATAACCGGGATTGAGGGTGCATTGGAAGAGGGATTTCCGTCCCAAATCCTGAAGTCTTGTCGGTTCTCACGGCTTCTGTTAGAATAACGTGTTATCAAGGTAGACTGAACGTAGAGGAGAATATTGCTAAGTGGAGAATTTGAAGACGATTGCGGAAGAGATTAGAGCCGAACTCGATGCCAAGAACGCGGCCAGGGAGGGGGCGTTGAAACTCTCGCGGGAGATAATCCGTCTGTCGGCAAACTCGATCAAGTCGATTCATCGCGATGAGCTCGATGAGGCGCGCGAGATGATGAACGAAGCCCGCGCTAAGGTGCTTGAGACGAAGCAGATCCTTGCGGACCACCCGGACATTTACTACACCGGGTATGTGCTCGACGCACAGAAAGAGCACGCCGAGTCGGAGCTGTTTATGGCCATTGTCAGGGACATCTCCCTCCCGAGCCACCAGGAGCTTGGCGTGGAGTGCGCGCCCTATCTGAACGGTCTGGGTGAGGCTATAGGCGAATGTCGCAGGCGCGTGCTCGACATCATCAGACTCGGCCACTACGAGCGCGGCGAGCAGATACTCCAGATCATGGACGACGCCTACTACTCACTCGTCACCTTCGACTACCCCGACGCCATCACGGGCGGACTTCGCAGGACGACCGATATGGTGCGGGGCGTTCTGGAAAGGACGCGAGGAGATCTGACAGTCGCAACCCGCCAGCAGGAGTTGCAGGAGTCTATTGAACTTGCCATAGGACGTTTGACCAATGATCAAAGCCCTGGAAAGCCTGAGGAAGGCGACTAGAGGAACCGATTACGAAGGCAGGCTATACCTTGTTGGAGGTATAGTGAGAGACAGAATCCTTGGCATTCCCCACGAAGAGGATATAGATATTGTTCTGGAGGGAGATGCCGCTGAGCTTGCGCGCTTTCTGTTCAGGGCTGAAATTGCCGACCACGCGCCGGTCATCTACGCTCGCTTCGGAACCTCAATGGTCACAGTTCAGGGCGTCGAGGTCGAGATCGTCGGAGCGCGGAGCGAGTCATATTCCCCCGAAAGCAGGAAACCGGAGGTTGTTCAGGCAACGCTCGAACAGGACGTTCTTCGCCGCGACTTTACTATAAATACCCTTCTTGAGAACCTGCACACGGGCGAAGTGCTCGACCTCACGGGCAGAGGGATGGCGGATATCGAGCGGGGCATAATACGGACGCCCACAGACCCGCTCGCCACGTTTGAAGACGATCCGCTTCGGATGCTGAGGGCCGTGCGCTTCGCCGCGAGGTTCGGGTTCAGGATCGAGCCGGAGGTGTATGCGGCTATCCAAGAGAAGGCCCACCGGCTGTCCATCATCAGCAAGGAACGCATAAGAGACGAGTTCTCAAAGACGCTTATGACCCGGGGGCGGACAGAGGCAGTCGAGGCGCTAAGCGACATGGGATTGCTGTCACAGTTCGCTCCTGAACTGGAAGTGATGCGCGGCGTCACTCAGAATGTTTATCATGTTTACGACGTGTGGACGCACACCCTGAAAGCGCTTGAAACGCTGCCGGAGGACTCGGACCTGACGCTCAGGCTTGCAACGCTCTTCCACGATATCGGCAAGCCCAACACCCGCACGGTCGATGAACAGGGGCAGGTTCACTTCTACACCCACCAGATCGTCGGCGCGGAGATCACCAGAAAAGTTTTGACACGTCTGCGGTATCCGAATGAGGTAGTCAACTGCGTGACAAAGATGGTGTTTATGCACCTGCGCGTCGGGGAATACGACGAGGAGTGGACCGATGCGGCGATAAGACGGCTTATCCGCGACGCCGGGCCTGATCTCGACGCAATGATTGAACTCACTCGCGTAGATAAGGCGGCGGCTAATCCGGCAATGCCGTCGGTTGATCTCCACGAGCTAGAGCGGCGGATTGCCGAAGTGAAGGCAAAAATCGACGTGACCGCAGTTCGCAGCCCTCTAAGCGGCCGTCAGATCATGGAGCTTCTTCACATTCCGCCCGGGCCGCTGGTCGGAAAGCTCAAGGACTTCCTTCTAAATGAAGTAATAGAGGGCCGTCTTGCGCCTGGAGACGAAGAAGGTGCGAAGGAGCTGGCGAAACTTGTTTACGAGCGTCAAAGGGGAGTGGCAAGTGGAAAGTCTCAAGTGAAAGGTGACAAGTGAAAAGCCGATGGCCCGGCCCGTCTCGCGCCGGGCCTGATATGCCGCACGTCCCCGTGCGGCGGGCGTGTCCGATCGTCCGGGATCTCCTGATCCCGAACGGAAGCTCAGCGGGTCTCCGACCCGCCCACAGGTCCGAGGTTACCCCTGATCCGCCGGAACTGCATGGCGACAACATGTTCGGGCTCGGATTCGGATACTGCAGACCTCAGCACTTCGCCGACGCCGGTGACGGGGCCGATCTCTCCGGTTGAATCAGTTTCCAGGTAAACAAGGTCGCCGGGGCGGAGTTGGTCCCGTGCCAGCATTCTGATGCCGCCCGCGCTCAGGTCACACGATCTACCGATCAGAAGGGCATCCGGACGGTCGCTCTCGTTGGCTATCTTCGCATAGTGAACGTCTACTTCGAAATCTGATCGAGGCTGCCGGCGTCTCTGACTGCGGTAAATGACGCCGGGCTTATCGAGCACCAGGATGGGTGTTTCCGACAGTTTGAGGTCCAGAACATAGCTATTGAAGCTGTAGTAGGCATCCCTGGCTGCAATGCCGACTCGTACGGGGGTGCGGGGGACGACGCTAAGGACTTCGTCGTCGTGGCACGGGGCAAGCACACACAACGTGCGGTCGTCTTTGCTCTCTATGCGGCTCAAATACAAGCCGCTCGTCCTCCCGTTCAAAATTTCCAGCGTGACGGGTTGGTCCTTGGTAAAGAGGATGGAGCTTTCCGCTGCATCCTTATTTGAACGTTTGGAGGAACCGGACGAGGTAGCCTGAACGAGTTGCACCAGGCTCTCCAGATCGAACGGCTTGTTGACATACGCGGAAACGCCGTGATTGCTGGCCTTTTCTACAGCATCGGCGCTTTCACAGGCCGTCATTACGATTATCGGGAGGTCGTTATCGAGGCTGCGGATCTCTTCGAGCGCGGAAAGTCCGTCAACTTTTGGCAGCATAAGGTCCAGCAGCACGACGTCAAATGCTGTCTCACGGATTTTGTCAATTGCCTGTTGGCCATCGTGTACAGCAATGACGCTGAAACCGCTCTTAGCCAATTTTGCTCCCAATACCCGGCACAGATTGATTTCGTCGTCTACTACTAATACGCTGCCCTTGCTAAGCATGAAGTAGGAGCCTCCACCATATCGCACAGCGCAGCTACGGACGGAAGACCGCCTCCATCATGTTGCGATTTCAGCCACATGAGAGGATATGCCGTTGATGATCGTAGCCGCTTGCTGACCTTCTCCTATCTTTCCTACTGCAAAAAGTATGCCATTCTATCCCCGCAGATGGCTTCAACATGTAAAAAATGCCGGGAATTAGCTATTACCGAATAAAAAACTTCTTGTCTAGCTGCGCAAACGGGAACAAATTGCCCTTTCGAATCGACTTGTAATTAGTGGCTTGTGAAAGACCGCACAAGAAAGTGTGGTTGACATTTTCCCGTTTGCGGGATAAGATACAAGTGTGGAGTCTGCCGAGTGGGCAGGCTCAAGTGAGAATCTGTATAGATTTTTGTCGCATACTGGTCGACAAAACCCCGTCGATCTCGATCCGTTGCCGGTCATTGATGGCGAGAGGGCCGGAAGCCGGCAGCAGGGACGGGACGAGCGTTGGGTGAAAAGGAGGAGTTCGTTTGCGAGCTCTTGCGCGCGGTGTCGCGATTGCAGCGTTTTTGGCGCTCAATGCGATACCGGCGGTCTCCAGCCAACTCATAAGACCAGTGGCTCTGGGCGGGGCCGACAGTTCTGCAGCCTCGGCGGCGGTAGAACCCACTGTCACGTCTGAAACTCAATCTGTCCGCTATTACACCGCCAGGATGCCTACGGGAATCGGCGGCATGAAAACCCTTCGTGACGGATCCGAAGTCTGCGTCAGCCAGAAGGTAGTAACCGCAGTATTCAGCACCTCATTCTACGTTCAGGAAATAGACAGGTCGGCCGCTATAAAGGTCGTCTGCGCCCCGAACCAAAGCCCGCCTGCAAGTGAGAACTGCACTGTCTCCTTCACAGGAGTCCTTGAGACGGTCGAGTATGAGAGGCAGATCACTGTAACCTCGCCGATTCAGATAGATAGTCCCTCCGTGCCGATCCCGGCGCCAATTATGATGAGGCAGAACTTTCTCGGCGGGCGTCCGCTTAATTCCTACACGCCCGGGCTTGAAAACTCCATACACATGCACAACGTTGGGCAGAAGGTACGAACTGCTGGATTTGTCACCGCTGCTGAGCAGTTCGACAGCAGAGGCTACTTCTTCTACATTGATGATGGAGCGAGAATCAAGGATGCTTCGTTCAACTACACAGCGAACCCGAACGATCCAAACAGGTGGTATCGCGGAGTGAGGGTTTACTCCTCGCGCATTCCTCGCGTCGGGGAGTTCCGTTCGGTGGTGGGGATCTCCACACTTCTGCAGTTCGACCCTACACCGAGCATGCCGGACAGCGGTGACGAGTTTCCGATTCGAGCGATCCTTAATGCTCACGCAGAGGATGTCACCACTGTGGACTTCTCGACATCCTCGCCGCCGCAGGGTCCATCGAATAACAGGGGTACGATCTCAGGTAGAGTGAGGCTGATGGACAACCCGACTACTCCGGTTCCGGTGCGCATTTATTCAGCCTATGACAGCTTATCAATCGCTGAAGTTGGCGGCACTTACGTGCCGTTTACTTTGGGACAGATATTGATCACCGGCAGCATTGTTACTGCTTCTTCACCGGGGTATCTCTCACGGACTAAGATAGTCACCGCCGGAAGCACAGACGTTACCTTCGATCTTGTTCCGGCTGGCAAGAACATCGACATTACGGCGGACTCTGGGAGCATAAGGGCGTGCAGCGACGAAACGGTCCGTCTTTCGGTCTTATTCAGAGACAGGGAAGGCAAATGGCTTGCAAATCGCACACTGCGAGTGACCACGAATCGAGGAAGCTTCGTTGAGACCGGCCAGCCGGTCGCCGAAATTACCACGGACGAAGTCGGCATGGCTTATGTCAGCTTCGCAGCCGTGCCGGATGGACCCGGTACGGCGCGCATCTCGGCTGTTGATTATCCTGCCGAGTCCGCGTCTGCAGAGGCAACAATCGCTATAACCGGTCCGGCTATTAAGCTCAGAGCATGGCCGGAATCTGTCTCTGCTCCTGGTAGCACTGCAACTATAAGCGTCACGCTAACAGACCGCGGCCAACCACTGCCGACTACAACGCTTATTCTTACTACGGACTGGGGCTTGTTTGTGGAATCATCCTCCCAGACGGCGACCATAGTAACAGGACAGGACGGCTCGACATCAGCCAATCTGAGACTGGATGAGCCAGGAACAGCTACTGTGTTTGCCCGTCACACCAACACATGCGGCAACGAGGTCGTTGGCTGGACGTTTGTAAACTACACATCGCAGCCATGGATATCGCGGGGCAGCCGGCTTTCGTCTCCCCTGGTTGCGGACCTGGATGGTTCCGGCGACGGCAAAAAAGAGATCGCTCTTATCACCAGCGACGGTACGGTGAACGTGTGGAGCAGCGACGGCTCGCTCCTCTGGTCTAAGCCGGCGTTTTCTTATGGCAACAATTCTGTGGCCTGCGCCAATATCGACCACGACACATCCGGCTCTCTGGAACTTGTAGTTCCGTCTGAGAACGATACGACTGTTTATGCCTACAGCGGAGCAACCGGATCTACGGTGGCGGGATGGCCGGCGCGCTCCGATTATCCCTTCATCGGGGTGGCAGTAGCGCTGGCAGATGTAAACGGTGATGGCGCCATCGAGGTTGTGGGTGGAGATGAGTCCTGTTTTGTGTTTGCATGGAACGGCACCGGCAACTGGGAAAAGTCTGCCTCTCCATCAGCGTCTTTCTTGTGGCGCAATCTGACCGGCAGCAGCGGTACCGCAATATCGGGTTCATCCGTAGCCGTTGGCGACATCACCGGGGAAGCCGGCATTGCCGAGGTAATCGTGGGGACTAACGACGCGGTCGAAGTCTTCGCGTTTCCCGGAGATGCGTGGGGAGATCACCTCAATCCGCCTCTTTACGTTCCGGGCTGGCCGAAGGACACCGGTATGTGGGTTGAGTCGTCCGCTGCGATAGGCGACATCGATGGGGACGGCAAGAACGATGTTGCTATTGGATGCGACGACGGCAAGATGTACATCTATTACGGGGCAACGGGCAATTGGACAGGTCACGGTGTGGGTACCGCGATTAGATCGTCTCCTGCGCTGGCGGACCTGGACGGCGACGGTAAGCTGGACGTGATTTTTGGAGCGGACGATGGCAGGGTATATGCCATCCGGCACGACGGATCGCCTGTGGGCGGCTGGGAAGGCGGTATACAGGTGAACAGTGTGAGCAACGCCCCTGTCCTGGGATCCCCGGTAGTCGGTGACGTAAATGGCGATGGTAAGCTCGAAGTTGTGATAGGTTCTATGGACGGCTACCTGTACTGTGTTTACAACGACGGAACTGCCCATAAGTCGCCGGACGGACACATAACAGGCCCCATCGTGTGGGCGAGGAAGTGCGCGCCTTCCGCAGGCGATTCAAGCATCGGCTCCAGCCCGGTACTGGACGACATCGATGGCGACGGCAAACTGGACATTATTGTTGCAAGCACGGGAGGCGTTTACCTGTTCAAGCTTGACGCTCCTTATACCCCCGAGTCCCTGCCGTGGCCTACATTCAGAGGAAATAACGCCCGGACGGGATGTATAGCGGTTCCGGCGGCTCCAGTGTATGGCTCGATAGTCGGAAGGGTAACCAGGGCCGGAACGCCCGTAGAGAATGCCACGATTTACATTACTAAGGCCGATGGCTCCGCTGTTCCTGTGCCGCACTCCGACCCGCCTGTTGGGCGTCCGCCTGTTTTGACGGTTGGAGATCCTTTTACGAGTGGTGAACCCAACGAGGGCGGATATTCCATTAACCAGCTCGAGCCGAACACCACGTATCAGCTTAGAATTGTCTGCCAGGGCTACTCGGACAAGGTAGTTCCCAACATAAATGTTGAGTTCGGCGTGACCAGAGTCGACGTTGACATGTAGCATCGTCCGGTCTGACCAGCCGGCCTCTCGCATACTTCTCGGAAGGATTAAAATTGCCAGGCGTGTTGTTTGTGAAGGACACAAGCCCGATTCGCCACGCATCCTAAAGCCCATATTGCCCGCATCCTGAGCCTGTCGAAGGATGCCAGCGCCGATTCTTCGACGAGCTCAGAATGCGGCGCTGGTGCTTCCAGCACAACAAACGACGTTCCCGCCCAAAGTGCTGTGGAACTTTCACTGGCGGGCTGGCGTAAGTTAAGTATGCGACTGGATCAACTGGATCAACCGTTATACTGGGTAACCTGGAACCTTTTTCTTGCATCAGTCCCTGTCGCGCTTGCGTATCTGACAAGCTGGCTGGCAGGGGTCGCGAGAAAGAAGCCGGTTTTCAGGATACCAGTTGCGGTCCTGCTTCTTGCATGGCTCGCGTTTCTGCCGAACACCTGCTACCTTTTGACCGAGTGGCGGCACTTTCTGATGACGCTCGACGCGGCCAACCTCTATCTTCGCTCGCAGATCGACAGAGATGTGACTCTCAAGTTGATGCTCTACACCGCATTCTACTTCTGCTACAGCGCGGCCGGAATGCTCGCTCTTACCCTCGCCATCAGGCCGATAGCGAGGCTAGCGAGGAAGGACAGGGCAACCCTCTGGGTCTACGCGATACCGCTCTTCCTTATGCTCTCGGTCGGTGTCTACCTCGGCCTTGTGCTCCGCTACAACAGTTGGGACCTAGTCGTCCGACCGCACGAGGTAATGAACTCGGTTCTGGGGATAGTCTACCGGCCGAAGCTCTTCTCTTTCATTATCGCTTTTGCCGGATTCCTTGCGCTCGCATACGCGGCGATTGATATGTGGATAGACGGATTCCTCGCGAGGGTAAACAGAGGCAAGGGATTGTGAGCCGGAGGGATTTCAAATCCCTCCCCAACATCGATGGAAGGTCTCATCCGTTTCATATGCACTTCATCCCTTCTGTGGTTCAGGAGGCACTAATAGAAGGATCGGAATCTTCACGCATTAGAGGGGCAATACCCGAAGACGCGAAAAGGGAAGAAGGACACGAAAATAAGCCATACGAGTAAGTCTTACAGGAGGAACTCTGATTGTTCGACCCAAGAATGAAAAAGCTCGCCGACGTGCTGGTCGGGTATTCAGCGAAGGTCCGGCCCGGTGACAGGGTGCTTATCAACGCTTTCGATGTCCCGTCCGAGATGGTTACCGTGTTGATCGACCGAATTACTGAGGCTGGCGGGCTGCCTTTTGCCAACACGAACGAAATGAGGGTGCTGCGGGCGATTCATATCAATGCTACAGAGGAGCAGATGAAGATCATGGGCCGCGCAGACCTCGAGTTCATGAAACAGATGAACTGCTACATAGCTCTGCGCGGCGGGCAGAACATTACTGAGCTATCGGATGTCCCTGAGGACAAGATGAAGATCGCGCAGGAGCACTGGGAAAAGCCTGTGCTGGACTATCGCGTGAAGCATACCAGGTGGGTCGTGCTTCGCTGGCCCAGCCCCTCTATGGCTCAACAGGCAGGAATGAGCACCGATGCCTTTGAAGATTTCTATTTTGATGTCTGTACGCTCGACTACGCTAAGATGGCCGCCGCTGAACGGCCGTTGAAGGAACGTATGGACCGGACGGATAGAGTCAGAATAGTCGGTCCGCAGGATACCGATCTCGAGTTCTCCATCAAGGGCATACCAGCCGTTATGTGCGTCGGAGATCGCAACATCCCGGATGGAGAAGTTTTCACCGCGCCCGTCAGAGAGAGCATAAACGGAGTAATTCACTTTAACACGGGCACGATTTACCACGGCAAACCATTTGATAATATCCGGTTGGTGTTTGAAAACGGCAAGATCGTTGAGGCGACTGGCTCGGACACGAAGGGTATCAACGAGATTCTGGACACGGACGAGGGCGCGAGATATGTCGGGGAGTTCTCGCTCGGATTCAATCCGCACATAAGGACCGCTATGCGCGACATACTCTTCGATGAAAAGATCAACGGCTCGATCCACCTGACGCCGGGCGAGGCGTACGACGAAGCCGACAACGGCAACCAGTCCAAAATCCACTGGGATATGGTGCTGATACAGACGGAGGATTGCGGCGGTGGAGAGATTCATTTCGACGATGAATTGATCCGCAAGGACGGACGGTTCGTGCCGGAGTATCTTCAGGGGCTTAATCCGGAGAATTTGACCTCTACCGGATAAATGGGTAAAATGCTAGCGTGCTCAAAGTTACTTTAGGTACAGGCATGTGGAGTGCGGCGGCGCGCCGCCGCTTTGAGCTACCCTGATGGGGCCGCAGGAGAAAGCGGGAGCTAAGCCGCTCCCGCACTCCAAGAAATCGCTTCCGTCAGCGATGTACATAAAATAAGTTAGAGCGTATTGAAAACAGCACGATACATACGGTAAGTATACACTTTGAAAGGTAGAGAACATGGAGAAGAATGTTGCGCTTATTATTGTAGATGTTCAGAACTGCTTCATGCCGTGGGACGTACTGCCCGTCCCGGGGGGAGATGAAGTAGTTCCGGTGTTTAATAGATATATAAAGCTGTTTAATCGGCACGGTCTGCCGATCTATGCCACACGCGACTGGCACCCTGAGGTGACTCACCACTTCAAAGAGTATGGAGGTCAGTGGCCGCCGCACTGCATCCAGGGGACCGAGGGGGCCAAGTTCCACGCCGACCTGGAACTGCTGGATGATGTGGAGATTGTCTCGGCAGGAATGGACCCAAATACTGAGGGTTACTCCTCTTTTGAGGGAACGAACGAACAGGGCGTCAGCCTTGAGGAATCCCTGCGCAAGCGCGGCGTCAAGCACCTCTACTTGGGTGGGCTGGCCACGGACTACTGTGTCAAGTTCACATCGCTTGATGCGCTGCAGAGGGGGTTCAGAGTAACCCTTCTTGCAGATGCGGTGAGGGGCGTGGAGGTCCAGCCGGGAGATTCTCAGCGCGCAATCGAGGCCATGATCCGAGCCGGAGCGCGAATCGGCAACTACAAGGACGTCGAAGAAGAATTCGGTGGGGTGGGGGGAGTAGGGAAGCGATGAGCGATGAGTTTTGAGTTATGAGTTGTGAGTTGTGAGTTGGTCCTACTACGTTAAGCAGATTCTGGGTTTATCGACTGCAGCGGCTTGACGCCGGTTTGTTTATCGACTACAGCTAAAGCATGTACTGTGAGAATCTTCCCTGTCGTCGGTAAACAAAGCGAGGTCAAGCCCTCGCACTCCATATACTTCTGTCACAGCATCAAAGCGATGGACCCGATTCTTACTTAACATAGTAGCATTGACACTTTACACTTGACACTTGACACTTGACACTTTCCCTTTACCTCTCACCCTCCGGAGGCGCATAGGGACGAATCCTTGGGATGAGCAAAGGGACGTGCTCGCGGTAGTGCTCGTAGGCTATGCCGAACCGGCGGACGAGGCCTTTTTCCTCGAACACCCGCAGATACACCGCCGCGAGAACTCCCACTATAGGTACAAGCACAATCCCGGATATCGAATTAGCAAGAAATGCCACGCCCAGCAAGAGGAACAGCAGCCCAAAGACCAGCGGATTTCGCACATACGCATAGGGCCCGGCAGTGACCAAGCGGCTTGTAGGCTCCAGCGCCACACCGAAAGCCTCGACCGGCGAGCCTCCTCCGACGAATATGAGGTAAGAATAAGCCCAGAATACCCAGAACAGACCGAGGCTCCACGTCATGCCCGTCAGGATTAGCGCAACTGGCTCCAGCATGATCTCGTCCGGCAGCCTGAAGGCGCGATCGAGGGCGTTCGAGACGAACCATAAGGCGACCGCGAACGCGCCGACCGCTGCTATAGACAAAGCTGTTCCGATTATGACACGCCATCTTCGCATCGCGAGCACTCCGCCAACTCTACGTTTCCCCTTCCAGATGAGGACTAAACAAGCAGTTTGCTTCCCCAAAACCCTCTGCCTCTGCTATACTATAGATGGTTGACATCGCTTTGTCGGGTGTGGCGGTTTGATCAGAATTATTGACTACGGGATGGGAAACCTCCGCAGCGTTCAGAAAGCTCTGGAGCGGCTGGGTTTCCATGCGGCGCTTACGCAGAATCCGCACGAGATCCTTGAGGCAGATAGACTCATACTCCCGGGAGTCGGAGCTTTTGGGGCGGCTATGGTGAACCTCGAACGGTTGGGACTGGTCGAGGCGATCCGTGAATTCGTGCGCTCCGGCAGGCCACTGCTCGGAATCTGCCTCGGAATGCAGCTTCTGCTGTCGGAGAGCCAGGAGCAGGGCTTGTTCCGCGGACTGGATATTATACCCGGGCGCGTAGTGAAGTTTTTCAAACCGGAAGACCTCCGCGAGGCTACATCCGGCCTGAAGGTGCCTCACATGGGCTGGAACACACTCGCCAGGACCGGCGACTGTCCACTACTGAAAGGCGTTCCCGACCAGGCGAGCGTCTACTTCGTCCATTCCTACTATCCGGACCCTCCGAGGGAGTTCGTGGCGGCGACCACCGACTACGGGATAGACTTCTGCTCCGTCATCTGGAAGGACAATATCTATGCCACCCAATTCCACCCGGAAAAAAGCGGCACGGTAGGACTGCGGATGCTAGAGAATTTTGCCGCTATCGAATAAATAATATGGAATAGCCGGATGCGCGATAGGAGAGATAAGGCCGTGGAGATAATACCTGCAATAGACATCATCGAGGGGCGCTGCGTCAGGCTCGTCCAGGGGAAGTTCGATCAGCAGACGGTGTTTTCCGACAACCCTGTTGAGGTAGCGGTCGAGTGGGAGCGCGAGGGCGCGAGGCGGCTTCACGTAGTCGATCTCGACGGGGCGCGCACCGGGCGGCCATGCAATGTCAAGGTGCTGCAGGAGATAGCCCGTTCCGTCAGCATCCCGATTCAGGTGGGTGGAGGTATACGCGCTCTTGAGACGGCCAGGCGGGTGCTGCGGACGGGAGTCGACCGGGTGATAATCGGCACATCGGCGGCTCTTGACACTGAGACAGCCCAGCAGATGTTCGGGGAACTCGAGGATGCCGCCGTGCTGGGCGTAGACGCTCTCAACGGGTATGTAGCCGTACGCGGATGGCAGGCGCGCACCGAGGAGCGTGCGATCGACTTCGCCCGCAGGATGCAGGGGTACGGGGCAAGGAGAATTATCTTTACAGACATATCTCGCGACGGCATGCTCACCGGTGTGAATGTATTTGCGGTAGAGCGGATGCTTCAGGCCGTTGATATTCCTTTGATAGCCTCGGGCGGAGTCGGCAGCATAGAAGACATCAAGCGTCTTATAGCCATTCAAATTGATAACCTCGAAGGCGTGATCCTCGGAAAAGCGCTCTATACCGGCGCGGTATCGCTCGCTGAGGCTATCTCTGCGGTCGCCGAACGCGTCTGAATCCACTCTATATGTTGACTCCTAACCGAACTAATTCTCGAGCATCAGCAGGCTTCGGAACGCATCCTTCGACAAGCTCAGGATGCGATCCGAAGCATAATCCGGCCTAACGGTTTTGACTCAAACTTCCCACGGGTAAAGCCATAACGGATGGTGTTATCACTCAATCGCAGTAACCTCTAGTGGGTTATTTGCCGTGCTTATCGCCATACCGTCATGCTGACCCTGAATCAAGTTCAGGGTGACAATGGCTGTTTTCGTGGCAAATGACCCACTAGCGAGGAGGTAGGCAAATGGAGGTTTACAGACGTAGGACTGCCCCTTGGGTGTGGGCAGTGATAGTCGGTATAGTTGGGATAGCGCTGCTGGTGATCGTCTGGCTTGTAGGGGCTCAGTCCGCGCGCGAGGAGCAAATGGCGCGGGAGCAGCTTGAAGAGCGGGCGCTTGAGGACGAGACCGCGCAACGACCGGAGGAAGAGACCACGGAGAGAGTCATCATCCGAGACCGGGAGCGCGTCCGGGAGGTAGTGCGCGAGAAGCCGGTGTATGTGTACATCGAGCGGCCGGAGAGGCAGCAGGAGACTCCCGCAGAGGTAGTCGTAGTTCCGCAGGATTCCGAGGCTCCGGGCGCCCGTTATGAGCGGGTCGATATGCCTGCTGAGTTCAGCTTCAACGGACAACAGTTTGTGATTGACCCAGGAGACGTGTTGCAGTTCAACTCCGAAGATGTTGTTTCAACCGGGAAGAGGGCCGACGGGCGCACGATCTACTACGAGAAAGGAAGCGACCCACAGACCGGACCACTCTATCTGCGGCTCCGACCGGACTCCGATCTTTACATCCGTTACGAACAAGTAATTCCAAATGATTAAAAACAGGAACCATTCGTGGAAATGGTAAGGTATAGTATTAAGTAAGAACAACACCACCTCTGATGGGGCCGGATTCGATGGAGATTGACTAATTAACAGTGTAAGTATGTTGTGGCATGTTGAAACACGAAATACACGAAGAAGCTCGAAAGACACGAAAGTCTGG
>JACPPP010000178.1 GCA_016190935.1 Armatimonadota bacterium
CGGGGGGGGGGGGTGTTGGGGTGGCGCCCAAGGAATCCCAACCCGGAACGCCAATCTCTATTTTCGTTCATAGTGATGAAGCCTAAGGCTTCATGTGCGATTCGTTGCAGATTTACCTCGCAAGGATTTTATACCCGCCGGTCGGTGGGATCAAAAGCCAGCCCGACTTATTCACGAGCATCAGCAGGCTTCGGCAGACAAGCAATCCGAAGCAACTGCTGATGCATACTCGTTGGGTGGCGATACAGAGATCGCCACCTATCGTGCTGCGAGCCGGCAGTACTTACTTCACCTACAAAGGACATTACTTTGCCTACCTATGCGCGGCCGGCGCATTGATTTTGCTAATTAGAACAATCCGGCGGCCAAGGAAAACCACCTGATTCTTAGCTCTCCGCCGGTTCCTGCAACTCCGGGAACCAGAGCGCAATCTCGGCGGCGGCGGTCTCGGGTGAATCGGCCCCATGAATCAGATTTCGCTGCGTATCTGTCGTAAGATCCCCCCGGATGGTCCCAGGCATCGCGTCAGAAGGCTTGAGCGCTCCGATCATATTCCTGGCCAGGCGCACCGCATCGTCCGCCTCAAGCACCATCGCCACCACAGGCCCGCTCACTACGAATTCGACCAAAGGCGCGTAAAAGGGCTTCCCCTGGTGCACCGCATAATGTTTCTCCGCAAGCTCCTGTGACACTGTGAGCATCTTGATCGCTATGATGTCGATTCCTCTGACTTCGAACCTCCGGATTATCTCCCCAACAAGCTTCCTTCTCACAGCATCAGGCTTAATCATTACGAAAGTTCGTTCCATCTATTCACCTATTCCTCGCCGGCAACTCGGGCTCGTATTACGGACATCAATATAGCAGCCGAGCGGGGTAGAAGTCAAGTCTGGGCAGCAACAACATACTGCGATTCAGTTTGATTAGTCGCTGCGCAGGGAAAAGTATCTCAGCAGACGAAAGTGGAGGTCTACCGGGCATGCGCCGAATTGAGTTGCTGTCTGAGGGGCACTCACGTGGGCGGGTCAGAGAAATATATCAGGAGATAGAGCACGAATTCGCTGTGCCGCTTGTCGGGTCAATGTTCCGGGCCTTGGCGGCATATTCGGACGTCCTGGATTCGGTCTGGTCGCAGTTCAAGTCGAACGTCGGGACCCAGGTTTTCATCGACTTTTCCTCACGGATCAGGTCCAATGCGGATGCTATGGCCGCGGATACCTTTGAGCTCGACGATCTATATGCATGGATGCAGGGACATGAGTGCGACAAGGAAGACATAAGGCGCATCCGCTACGTGCTGGAGATGTTCCACTATCTCAACCCAAAACTCCTGCTGACTGCTGCAGCGGTCGACGTCGCCGTAAACCGCATACAAAGCCCAAATGTCTCGCGCCGCAGGCCATCCCCGTCAAGAACACAAGAACCGGAATTCCCGACCCGCGCGCCGCAGGTCATGCTCGACCAGGCCCCGGATCAAGTCAAAGAAGTCTACTTTGATGTTTTGGATCTAATGGGCATCCCGATCGTCCCCGACGACTTTCAGGCCCTCGGCAACTGGCAAAACTTCATCCGCCGCACATGGAACGACCTGAAACCGGTCATGCGCTCAACTACTTACCTTGAGGAATCCCAACGCCTGTCCAGGATGGCCGTCGAGCTAGCCCAGGAGCTTCCCCACGCGGTTGTAATAGAGTCGCCGACAGACGAGATTAGAATGATCGCAGAGACGTTTCTCAGCCTCTATGCCCGGCAGACAATAAGCACAGCAGGTATTCGATGGATGGTCCTTGAGGGCGAGCGCGCGGCCAGGACCATAGGCCGCGCGGCTGGAGAACGCCCCGCTCAGGAGCAATGAGTGACGATTCGTGTCATCCTGAGCATCCGACCGTTGGCCGGAGTAGGCCTCCATCTCATCTGCGACCTGTTCGAGTTTATGATGGTGCTCCGGCACTCGTAGCGCATCGCAACGAACTGGTAGAACAGGTTGCACTCCTCACGGTCTATCGGAGTGTAGCCTACCTCGTCCACCACAACCAGACCAGACCATTGGTACGGCCGTCTGTTCTTGCCTGTGCGCCCGGCCTCACGGTCCATCTTTGTTCCTCGCGGACGACTTCCTCGTCCAGCAATCTGTTCAGAAGCGTAAGATAACCCCAACCCTCGACCTCCGCGGTCCTCAGCGTCTCGGGAAGAATCTCCTTGGTCCTCGGCAGCCTGAGTTTTGTCAGGTTGTCATGGACTTTCCGATACAGCCGCAGAGATACATCGCAGGGACCGGGCGGCAGCGGCATAAGAAACTCCTTCTCTGACTCGAACATCTCGCATACCTTCTTACCTGTTGTGCCGTGTATCCGGTGGGACTGCTCCTCAAGAAATGCCAAAAGGTCCCTGTTTGCCGTCTCTATGTCCACAAAGCAGTAGCCCCTCCAGAACCTCTCCCGGATGAAGTCCATCGGACGCTCGACTTTACCCTTTACCCACGGCGAATATGCCGGAGCCACCTTCGGCTCGAACCCGTAATGGTCCGCTCCACCAGGGTGGCCACTTTCACCGTAATGCCCGGCCACTATGCTGAAATGGGTGGCCGCTTTATTCCGAAATCCCTGGCCGGATTACTCCGAAATTCGCAATGTGGCTGTTGACTCAGTCTCCAACTCTTGTACTGAAGGCTAAATAACACCTTTCTGCCTTGGGGGATCGGGGGTTTCGCAGGAAGCACATTTCCAAAACAAACGGGCCAAGGTCAGGATCCGCTACGTGATCCAGATGCAGTCAAAGTGGTACATCGGCACTCGCTGAGAAGGAAGCAGTAGCTATTGAGCACCATAATCTATGATACTTTTGTCCAGTGCCGATCCGCACCGACTGAAGCGCTCGAAGTTCATGGAAACCGCCGTTTGATTCTGCGGAACCCGCGGCACAGCGAGCTATCCGCTGCATTCCATCATTTTCCGGGCATACTCCAGGCTGTAGGCCAGCGCGTTGCGCGGGTCACATTCTCCCTGGTACTCTATCTGAAGATAGCCACTGTAGCCGATCTTGGCAAGCTCAGCGATGATCACCGGGATCGGCACAAGTCCTCCATCCAGAACTGTTCCCGTGAAGCGTTTCCCACTTACAGCATCCCTGTACCGTGACGGGTTCTCCCCCTGGTACGGAATTCTGCTGTTCTTTAGATGAACGTGGACCATAAAAGGCTGGACGGCCCGCAGCGTGTCAAGAGGGTTCTCGTCCAGGAACAGCGAAGCGCAGCAGTCGAATATTAGCTTGAATCCAGGATGATCGACATCCACGCAGACATCGCGGCAGTCCTTGCCGGTTCCGAGAAGCGGTCTTGCTGGCGGGTAGTCGAGGTTCTCACAGGCAAGCGTGATCCCAATCGAGTGCCCATGCTCGGCGCATTCCCTGAGACTCTCGACCATCCAGGAGCGTTGCTCGGCAAGAGGAATGTTCTGCTTGATCACGGCCGGGACAATCATGCATAGTCCCGCTCCGAGATCCGCCGTGCGGTCCAACAGCCTCTTTGTCTCGTCGATGGCCTGCTTCCTTCGCGCGGGAGTCTCGCCAAGCAAATCAACGAATATACTGTAGCTGCAGATTGGGAGGCTGGCGTCGGCGCACACGTTCTTCACGTAGCCAATCGAACTGTCTTGCCAGTAAGCGTGAAATAGCTCCACAGCATTGATGCCGAGAGTGCCGAAGAAGCGAATCACTTCCTCACGGGTGAGGTAGCCCGGCGATGCTCGTTCATCAAGGAAGTTTTCGTTAAGCGCCCAGTCCGTGCTGTAGTCGCACATAGTAATCTTATTATTCATATTTATCTCCCAATCCACAGAAGCCGACACGACTAAAGAGAAAGCGTCGACTCGTGTCTGGAGTCGGCCGCTTTCATGGTTTCGGCTCAAACCTTTTCTGCGAGCATCTGCTTCACGCCGCTGACTGCAGCTTCCGTTGCGGCTACAAGATAACTCTGATCGCTCGCGAGCGTCACGAACTGCATGCCCTTTCTGATCCAGCCGACAGCAACCTCGGGTTTCCCAGGCCCGCCTATTCCGACAGGCAGACCGGCCTTTTTCGCGGCCGTGAGAACCTTGTCTATAGCCTGTAGCACATCAGGGTGCCCGGGCTGCCCTAAGATGCCCATCGAACCCGAAAGATCGTTTGCGCCAATAAAGACACCTCCAAGACCCTCGACAGCCACAATCTCGTCAATGTTTCTGATCGCCTCAATGTGTTCGATCTGCGCCCAGACGATGATGCTGTCATTTGCGGTAGCGATATATTCGGCAGCGAAACGCTCATAGTTGCTCGGCCTGCGAGGACCGAAGCCCCTGATGCCTTTGGGCGGATACATACATGCTGCTACGGCATTTATCGCTTCCTGATCCGTCCGGATCATTGGCACCAGCACGCCGGCGGCGCCGAC
Organism: Armatimonadota bacterium; assembly: GCA_016190935.1. GTDB lineage: Bacteria > Armatimonadota > UBA5829 > UBA5829 > DTLH01 > JACPPP01. The sequence continues at coordinate 4,427 of JACPPP010000178.1, forward strand.
GTCCAGCACTCGCTTGATCAGCACCGGATCGTTCCAGGCCACCCTGACAATCGGTGTGACCCGAGTGCCTTTTGTTGCCATTACACTCGACTGTATTACCATTACGTCAGCCGGAGCATGCTCCGAATCTATAATGAAGAAGTCAAACCCCGATCCGGCCATAAGCTCGACGACGGTAGGATCGGCAAAGCTGATCCACGATCCCAGACAGATTTCTCCAGCGGCCAGTTTGGTCTTTAGTTCCTGCGCTTCATACATTAGGTCATATACCTCTTTGACAATGCGGCTTTGGTGTCTGATCAGCGGCTCACGGATACCCACTTTGGATCGGGTTCGGTCTCTTCTTCTCCTCTAAGATTCCACTTCGGAACGACATCCTGGTTGGCTATCCACCTGGGCATCAGCCCTTTCGACACTCTGATTATATCTTCAACCACGTCAACGTAAATGCCGTCCGGATAATCGTGTCTGCTTCCGCCCATATGCGGTGTAAAGATGACGTTTTCGAGCGCAAGCCACTCGTCACCTGGCTTCAGTGGATGTCTGCCCAACACGTCGAGAGCCGCACCCGCGATCCAGCCCGCTCTAAGCGCCGCCAGAAGATCGACCTCGTCAACTATTCCGGCTCTGGCCGCGTTCACCAACACGGCATCCGAGCGCATCATATGGAGTTGTTTCTCTCCAATCATACCCCGTGTGTCATCCGTAAGCGGACAGGCGATTATCACGTACTGGGACTCTCTGAGCAGGGTTCCGAGATCTTCCTTTCTACAGCCGAGCGCGATTATCGTATCGGCGTCCACAAAAGGATCATAGACTCTGGTGTTCATTTGGAAACCTATGAGCTTTCGCGCTACGGCTTTCCCAATGCGGCCGAATCCCACAATGCCAAGGTCCGCTCCCGTCAGTTGCCCAACCGGCATCGCAAGCTGAGGGTCCCACTGGCCATGTCGGACCAAACGGTCCTGCCTAGTTACCTGTCTCACTGCCGAGAATAGCAGCGCGATATGCTGGTCGCTTGTCGGATCGGTCGGTACCTCCGGCGAGTGAGCTACGATTATCCCTCTTCTTGTGCATGCTTCGTGATCGATGTGGTCGGTCCCGCTGCCGGGTTTGATGACAGCCCCCAGCTTCCTGAACACATCCATGTTCTCTTCGACAACCAGGCCATACTTGGTGCCGTGGGTCCAGATGATGTCCGCGTCGGAAGCCCACCTCTCCATGTCCGCTCTGTTTTCGCACTGATGGTAAGCCCACTCGATTCCTGCGGCCTTGAGCTTCTGATCCACCCACCCCGGAATCGGATGATCGTCATTGTGTATCATTACAACCTTGAACATTTCCTCCACCTCACTCGCTCCAAGCCTCGAAGACTATCTTTATCGCTCCATCTTTCCGTCTTTTGGAGGTCTCGAACCCCTCCCAGAATCTACTCTAAGTTTCGGCAGCCTATATACTGTTCGTTATGCCACATTGAACAAGTCCCGCAGTGGGAGTGACCTATCGCACGTACACGGTCTCTTTCCAGGCTTTGAAGAGGTCACTGCGGTCCCACGACTGTATACGACTCCGCTGAATTCGTGGCCTGTGATCGTCTGTCGTGCAAAGACAAGCGATTTCATCTGGCCCGATGAACCTCCTTCTGCACCTTGAGATCCCTCCAGAAGCTGTCCACATTACTCTTATCGACGAGGGTCACTCCGGTGTCGATGATCTGATTGTTCGGAATCTTCGGATCTTCGCCGCGAGCGAGCGCCGCTAGGACTCTCACCGATTCGTAAGCGATCATATATGGATTCTGAGCGACCGTTGCCTCTATGACACCATCTTTTATGCCTCGAAGCGTCGCCTCATCCTGGTCAAAGGAAACGATCTTTATCATTCCGACCTTCCCGGCTGCCTTTACAGCCTCCGCACACGCTGGAGCATTATAAGACCACAGTCCGACCAGCCCGGAGATGTCCGGGTGTTTAGTGAGAGTATCTTCGGCGTTGGCCTTTGCCTTCGCGTGGTCTGTATCATCAGTCCTGACACCCAGTATTTGAATTTTGCTCCCCTTTATGGCCTCTTTGACACCCCTTATGCGCTCGGGAGCGTTCGTGGCTTCCAGGTTTCCGATAAAAAGCATCACCTTGCCGCCGTTTGGAAGGGACCTACACAGAATGTTGCCTACTTCACGGCCTGCCGGGACGTTGCTCGTTCCTATGTAACAAATCCGCTTGCTTCCTGGGTCATCCGAGTCCATGCAAACCAGATGAACCTTTGAGGCTATATAATCCAGCAAGTCCCTTTGGTTGGCCGGATTCATGGGCGAGATTGCGACACCGCTTGTGCCGGCAGCCAGCACGTTCTCGACCAGAGCTTTCTGTTCCGCTGCAGTAGCGGAGGTTGGAAGTCTCAAATCGGCATCGACATTGAAGTCCTTCTCTGCCTGCTTCATCCCAGCTCGCGCTATGACCCAGAAGTCGTCAGTGCAGTTTGCCACAAGCGCTACTTTGACCCGCTTCGAAGCCTCCGTCCTGGTTGTGCTCTGCCTGCCGCAAGATGGAAGCAGAACCATTGCGGCAACGACTAGAGCGGCAATATACACTAACCTCACCATTCAGCCCCATATCTCCTCGTCGGTTGGTACACGAGCGCCATCAGGAGCGTAGCCTATCTTCGTATAGTTCATAAGGTGCACGAAATCCAAGTTGCCATTTAGGATGTTGTTCCCCCAGAAACCTGTCCCAAGGGTTGTTGTGGCTCCGAAGCCGTTTAAGAAGCTTCCTCCGGCGCTTGTTGTTGCACATTGATTTACTATTACACGAGAGACATCCATTGCGTGGGCAAGCGCCTCTATGTTGGCTTCATTGTTGGAATGTATTGCTACAGAGTGCCCCTTTCCTTCAAGGTTGGTGTTTCTTCTTGCTATATCTATGGCTTCCTCGAACCTATCGTAGGTATAGAAGAGGGTGACCGGAGAGAGCTTTTCTTTTCTCAAGATGTTGTCATCCCGCAAATCTCCTTTAAGAAGAAGCACCTTCGAATCCTTGGGAACTGATATGCTGGCTTTCCTTGCCACCTCGTGGGCTGTTAGGCCTATCCCGTCCCGGCTCAATACTCCGTCCACATAAAGCACACGGGCAACCCTTTCTATCTCCTCTTCATCCTCTATGTAGACGCACTGCCTCTCCTCGAATGCTTTGAGTATCCTCGCCGCATCTTCATAGGGCACTATCACTGCCTGCTCACACGCACAGGGAAGCCCGTTGTTGAAGACTCTGCCTTCTATGATCTTCTCAATAGCCTCCCCTATGTCCACGCCTCTGTCTATTATGCACTGGACGTTTCCAGGACCGACCCCGTAGGCCGGCTTGCCGCTTGAGTATGCCGCCCTTACCATCCCCATGCCGCCTGTTGCTACTATGACGTCAACCTGCTTCATAAGCTCGCTCGTAAGCTCTATTGAAGGCTCGGCGAGACACTGAATCAGGTTCTCCGGCACGCTGAACTTATCGATACGCGACAGGATAAGCTCGACAGTTCGTGCTACTGTCCTCTTGGCTTTGGGATGAGGGGCCCCAATCACGGCATTTCTAGCCTTCACTGAGAACATGCAGTTGCTCATAAAGTTAGTGACAGGTATCGTGACAGGAAGCACGGCGCCAACTACACCTATCGGCTTGGCTATAGTGACAAGACCTGTCTTCTTGTCCCTTTCTATGATCCCGACAGAGGGCCTGCCCTTCAAGCTGTGCCAGATGATACAGGATTTTCTCTTATCCTGCTTGAGATTGTACTCATAGTTGCCGACCCCGGTCTCCTCAACCGTAAGTCTCGCAAGCTCCTCGGCATTGTCGTAGATAGTCTTTCCTATTTCCCGGACTACCGCATCTATCCTCTCCTGATCGGCCTTCTCCCAGATGCCCTGGGCCTCTCTTGCCCGCTCGACCATCCGCCGGATTATCTCCTGATCGCTCATCGACTCCATCTCTTCTATTGCTTTCATCTCAACCATCGGCTCCAACTTCTAATTGCTCGGGCGGATTTGCAATCAGTACTGTCGAAAGTTAACATTTGCGTCTCAACATGCGTATGAGAAGCTATGAAAGTATCTATATCTAAGTTCAAGAGTCTAATACCTATGCCACTGTTGGATAAGCTGGCATTTAAATA
>JACPPP010000188.1 GCA_016190935.1 Armatimonadota bacterium
AAACGTCCCCCGCTCCCGCCGGGGCCGTTTATGCGTACGGACCCACGCTGGCGGTGCGCATAAGACCCAGAAGGGTAGGCTTAATGGGGAATAATTCTACGGAAGCACGTGAAAAACGGCTGAGGCAGTATGCGATGCGCGTTCCAAAACTCTTGCAACCGGCTTTTGACTTCCTTAAGGAACTCGCTTATGAGTTCAACAAAGATAACAGCGGGCTGGTAGCGGCTGCGGTGTCATTCTACGTGTTCCTGTCTTTGACCCCGCTTCTGATCCTTGCAGTGGCGGCCTTCGGCTTCATCCTGCGGTCTGAGCAGGAGGCGTATGAGACGGTGATGAATTTCCTCTGGACGTATTCCCCGGCGCTTGCCGAACGCGGCGGAGCGGGCATCCGTACGCTCATAGAGGAAATCGTGAGAGGCAGCAGCACAGCCACCGGTTTCGGTGTAATTGCGCTGCTTTGGGCCGGGAGCCAGGCTTTCGTGAACCTCGAGAAGGCTGTAAACATAGCCTGGAATACCGGACCCAGGGGCTTCTTCAAGGGCAGGTTGGTTGCCGTCGGGCTTCTGCTGGCGGTCGGGCTGCTCCTTCTGGTCTCGTTTGGCCTAACAGTTGCCGCAAACGCGATACAGGCCTACGACTTGACCATTTTCGGCCAGAATATCTCAAGGTGGTTTGGTCTTGCCTGGAGTCTTGTCGCGATAGTTCTGCCTATTGTCGTCAGTGTTACGACCTTCACGCTCGTGTACAAGCTCCTGCCGAATACGCGGGTCCCTCTGAGATCGGCGATGGTTGGTGGAGCTGTAGCGGGCCTGCTCTGGGAACTTGCCAAACAGGGATTTAGCTGGTACGTCACCAACATCGCAAACTACAGCGCGATCTACGGCCCGCTCGGCAGCGTCATCCTGCTGCTCGTGTGGATATACTACACTTCCGTGGTCACTCTGATAGGTGCTCAAATCTCGGCCATCTACGACTCCAGGCGGCAAGAAGGCTCCCGCGAGCGCGCGTGAGAGCGGCTTATACGCAGGGAATGTCTCGAACATCAGTAAGGACGGTTCTCGGATAAGACGTGGGTGCTGCTATGAGAACTCCAGAACCGGCGAGACGGGGAAAATAGAGAGGCGAGGAATCCGGAATTCCCCGTCTCGGATCATTCCTCGCTTCCCCGATTCAGGTATCATGAGTTGGATGTGCGACACCTCAGCGCGCGACCCGCGGCTATCTCGGCAGCTATCTCCTGGAATTCCTGTAATTGCTCAGGCGTAAGGGAATTCATCATCTCTATATTCTGCCGCATCGTTTCTCTGAGCATGTTCTTCCGCGCCTCAGGACTCATACTGAAGATGGCCCGCATGCCCAGCTTGCTCTGCTCGGTCATAAAATCTGGGTTGGTCTGGTAGATGGACGCCAGCATCTCGCCGATGACCTCCGGAGTCATTTGGTTCATCAAGCTCTGGCTTTCTTTCAGCACGGCGGCCCGTTCCTCCGGGCTCATATCGAGGAATTCGTTCATTAGCTGCTTCTGAGTAGTGACGTAATCCTGCACCTTCTTCTTGGAAGCATCCCTTACCTCCTTCTTATAAGCCTTCGCATCGTCCGTCACAAGATAGACCGGCGTTAAGCCCGCATTTTTCGGAAGTAACTTGACGAGATCATTCGCCGCCGCCTCGCGCTGGACGTGGACAAAAGAGCCTCCCGCGCCTTGCTCGGAGATAAGGATATCCGGGAAGCGCAGCGCGAGAACCGTCCTCATCTGGGCCGCGAGCGCGTCAGCGTCTTTGGCGAGCACTGATCCCTGCGCCACATAGACCCTTCGCCACTGTATCTTCGCCGACTTCGCGACAGCGCCCAGCACCGTCTCCACCGGCGCGTCTTTGACATTCGCTGTAACGCTGCCGCCCACCAGCTTCTCGACGAGGATTGTCTCTCCACTTTGCGCCGCGATCTCCTTCAGCACATCGGTCACGGACCTCTCGGAAGCGCTGATGGTCACCCTCTTTTCTGCCGTGGGCGCGGTCGATGGCGTCTGCACATCTGCCCCATACGCCGATGCCGCAAGCAAAAGGATAGCTGCTAACATAAGTCTCATTTGTTTCTCCTGCCCTCCTAACCGCGCAGCGGTATTCTTAGCTGCGTCCGTAATTCATACCCAAATCTGCAGTGGGTGCAAGAAATCACCGGATAAAGCGGACTTTGCACACGCCGGCCTTTGCGAGTGCTCCAATCTCGTGACGATCGGAAGTGACCATTTCCGCGCCCGTGCGATTCGCAAGACTCACACAAAAGCAATCGGCCAGGGACACGCGGGCGTACTCGGCTTTGATTCGCGCGGCTTGCTGCCAGAAATCTTCATCCAAATCTTCCCGGATATTCAGCCCGAGCTGCCTGATTGTGGTGCATGCTTCCTGGGCGGCTTCTTCTCCGAGTTTGCGCCGCGTGTGGTAGAACACCTCACAGAGGTTAATGACATGGACAAACCCGACGTTCGAGCGGTCAGACAGCAGCGCTTCTACGGCCGTCGCGCCGGGTTCATCCTCCAGATAGGCTATCAGCACGTTTGAGTCATAGACGAAGTTCACGCTGATTTCCTCGCACGGTCGGGGCTCTGCCGGAACTTTTCTTCCTCAATCTCTGCCTCAAGTCGTTTTGCTTCGTTGACCTCTTCACTGCTCAGCGTGCCCGGATACTTCTTCAAGAATCCGCGCGCGGACACGAATTCCCGCTTGCGTTCGCTCTGTCCGGTGCTGACCCAGCGCTCAAGGTCTGATTCCAGGACGCGCCAGGCTCTCCCTACCTTGCGGCCGGGGATCTTGCCGAGTCGCAGGTATTCGCGTACCACCTTCGGCGTCATCTGAAGCTTTTCGGCCGCCTGTTCTACACTCAGTATTCGTGACATTAGTTAGTCACCCCCGATGCATTATATTGCCGAATTGGGGCAATGTCAACCCAATTAATGTACCATCAAGCGGCAAGATATGGGTAAAGTATAGATGGGCCAGCCTTGTTGGTTCTTTGAAACGCGAATGACGCGAAGAAGCGCGAATAACGCGAAAAGGGGCCGGGTGTCAGGGGCCGAGAAGCTGATGGCTGATAGCTGACTGCTGACAGATTCTTTCGCGGAATTCGCGTCTCAGAACTGCTGCCGGGCAAAACGCAATTGGTATAAAAAGCCAGTCAGCACGTTTAGCCGAACACAGACTGGGTAAAAATTCATCACGTAAAAAGCCCGTCAGCGCTTGAAAATACCCCTGGCATTGGCGTAGAATATTGGAGGTTGGCTAGCACAAGATGTTGAGTGCTGGCGCCGGCCACACGCTATATGTCGGGTCCTGGAAAGTAGCTGACGTGGGCACAGATAGGTTCATCCACCTCCATACTCATTCTGAATTCAGCCTCCTTGACGGCGCTTGCCGCATAAAGGAAATGGTCAAGCAAGCCGTCGATTTCGAGATGCCCGCTCTTGCTCTCACCGATCACGGGGTGATGTATGGCATTATCTCCTTCTATGAAGCGTGCAAGGACGCAGGAATAAAGCCGGTCCTCGGATGCGAAGTCTATGTCGCACCGCGCGCGCGGACCTCCCGGAACCCCAAGCTCGACGCAGAGAACTCTCACCTTGTCCTGCTGGCCGAGAATGAGACGGGCTACAAGAACCTGCTCAAACTCGTCAGCATCGGCCACACAGAGGGGTTCTACTACAAGCCCAGAGTCGATAGGGAAGTTCTCGCCGAGCACAGCAAGGGGCTTATAGCGCTCACTGCGTGCCTTGCAGGTGAGGTGCCCAAGCTGTGTATCAACGGGGAGACGGAGAAGGCCGAACACACCGTCCGGGCCTATCAAGAGATATTCGGCAGGGATAACTTCTACCTCGAACTCCAGGACCATAACTTACCGGAGCAGAAGGGCGCGAACGAAGCTCTGGTCGCACTCGCGTCGCGACTCGGCGCGCCGCTTGTGGCGACGAACGACGTGCATTACCTGAAACAGAAGGACGCTGCGGTCCACGACGTTCTGCTCTGCATACAGACCGGAGCAACCGTGGATGATCCGGACAGGCTTCGCTTCGGCTCTCGGGAGTTCTTCATGAAGAGCTCGAAGCAGATGGCCGGTCTCTTTGGAGATGTCCCCGGAGCAATCGAAAACACCATCGAGATCGCTGAGCGGTGCAATGTCGAACTCGACTTCTCAAGGCTCCAACTCCCGGAGGTGTATATCCCCGAAGGGATGGACGACAGCGGCTATATGGAGCAGCTTGTCCGGGAGGGGCTTCAACTAAAGATCCCGAATGCTACGCAGCAATACAGAGACAGACTGCGGTATGAGATAGACACGATAAACTCCTGCGGATTCGCGCGGTATATGCTGATCGTGCGAGAGTATGCTAAGTTCGCGCGGGATGCGAAGATATTTATGGGTGTGAGAGGTTCCGCCGCGGGAAGCCTGGTCTGCCACTGCCTTGACATCACGGATTTCGACCCTATTGAGTTTGGGCTTACGTTCGAGCGGTTCCTGAACGTCGAGCGCGTGGAGATGCCGGATATAGATATGGACTTCCAGGACGACCGCCGGGAGGACGTAATCCGCTGGGTGATCGAGAAATACGGCGCTGACCATGTGGCGCAGATAGTGACGTTTGGGACACTGGCGGCCAGGGCCGCGGTGAGGGATGCCGGAAGGGCGACCGGCGTGCCCGCGCAGCTTGTTGACAAGGTCTGCAAGGCGATTCCGACTATCCCGATCGGGATCACTATCGAGAGGGCGATTAAAGAGGTCCCCGAGTTTTCGGAGCTTTATAAGTCGACTGATGTCAGCGATCTTGTCGATACGGCCAGGCAGCTTGAGGGCATATCGAGGCACGCGAGCGTGCACGCAGCCGGTGTGATCATCTCGCACGATCCTCTGACGGAGCATGTTCCGGTGCAAAAGGGCGCTAAGGGCGAGCTGGTCACACAATATGACGCCGACGCGCTCAAGAAGGTCGGCCTTCTTAAGATGGACTTTCTCGGTCTTGCGAACCTTACCATCCTCGCCCGGTGCGTCGATAACGTTAAGCTGAGTCAGGGGATCGATGTAGATATTCACAATATTCCTCTTGATGATGAGAAGACCTACGAGATGCTCGGAAGGGGCGACACGACCGGCGTCTTCCAGCTAGAGAGCGCGGGCATGCGCAGGAACATTCAGGAACTCAAGCCTAACTCCGTCCAAGAACTCGCCGCCATGGTCGCCCTGTATAGACCGGGCCCGATGGCGCATATCCCCAAGTTCATCCGCTCCAAGTTCGGAATTGAGCCTATCGAGTATATGCACCCGGCCCTCGAGCCGATTTTGAAAGAGACCTACGGCGTGATAGTCTACCAGGACCAGGTACTGCACATCGTCCGGGCGGTTGCGGGCTTCACACTCGGCCAGGCCGACATCTTCCGCCGCGCTATGGGCAAGAAGAAGAAGGAGGAGATGAAGAAGCAGCGCGAGGCGTTCATCGCAGGCGCAAAGAGCAACGGCCTCACCGAGAAGCAGGCCATCGCGATGTTCGACATGATCGAACCGTTCGCAGGCTACGCGTTCAACAAGGCCCACGCTGTCTGCTACGCCCACGTTGCTTACCAAACCGCTTACCTTAAGGCCAACTACCCCGTAGAGTACTTCGCCGCGATGCTCGGTACCCACGTGGACAACAAGGACAAGGTCGCTCTATACATCGAGGAGTGCAGGCGGCTTCGAATCGAGGTCCTTCCGCCGGATGTGAACGACAGTGAGGCCGATTTCACCATCCAGAACGGCGCCATCAGGTTTGGCCTTGCCGCTATCAAGAACTGTGGAAAGGGCGTCGTCGAGGCGGTCATCGAGGCGAGAAGGTCTGGGGGGGCGTTTGCTTCCCTGCACAATTTCTGTGAGAGGGTAATCGAGAACGGACAGATTGGCAAGAGCGCGGTGGAGACGCTCATTCGCGCGGGGGCGTTCGCATCCATCGTGCCGAACCGCAAGCAGGCGCTCGAAATGCTGGAAGAGGCTATGTCACGGGCGCAGGCGCTGAATCGGGACAAGCTGAACGGCCAGGCGGCGCTATTCGGCGGCTTGCAAGACCGAGTCCAGGATGTTGACATGAGAAAGTATGCTCATATCGAGGATTTCAGCCGCGAAGAACTCCTGGCGATGGAAAAGGACCTGCTCGGGCTTTACGTGTCGGACCATCCGCTGAAGCACGTCCGGGAAATGATCGAGAAAACGGTAACTGTGACGGCCGAGCAGATTCAGGACTTGCCGGACGAAAAAGAGTGCGTCGTGGGAGGGATCATCGCCGACCTGCGCTACCACACGACGAAGAAATCGAACGAGAAGATGGCTTTCCTCCGCCTGGAGGATATGACGGGGCCGATCTCCGTGACTGTTTTTCCCTCGGTTTTCAAGGAGTGCATGGACAGTCTGGTCAGAGACAGAGTCGTTGTGATAAAGGGCAGAGCGAGCCACAGGGAGCGTTTTGGTGGAGCGGGGAACGGGGATGAGGACAAGTCCTACCAGGTAGAAGTTGTGGCGGAGAGCGTCACAGCTATCGAGATGCCGAATGGCAAGCGGCCCGGCAACGGCAACCGTCCGAACGGCTCAGCATCCGAAGCGAACGGTGAGCAGGAAAGCAGGATCACAGCGGTGCACATCAGGCTTTCGCGGAATACGAGACCTGCGCTTGCCAGACTGAGATCGGCTATAAATGCGCACCCCGGGGACTGCCCAGTATACATCCACGTGCCGAATAACGGCAGCACGGCCAAGGTATGCACCGAATGCTGCGTCCTTCCCTCCAGGGAGTTCTTCGCCGCTCTGGACGAGATCGTCGGATCGGGAAGCGTGTGGACTGAGTAGCAGTTCAAGAATTCTCTTTTAAGATCAGTTCTCCCTGTTTCCTCCACAGCGGCGGGGGCCGAACATGCCTCGCATCATGTCCCTGAACTGGCTTCTTACCACGGGATCCATGCTCCTTATTGCCTGCGCCATGCCACTCACATACTGTTCCCGCACCTCCGGAGGCAGGTTTAGGACAGCGATCGCATCCTGCTCCATAGCAACCCTCTGCTCGTCGGGAGACATTTTTGCAAAAGCGTCCATACGCTCTTCCATCAGGCTCGAGAACTTCTCCAGCGGGTCCTTCTCGTCCGCTGGCGCGGGCTTGGCCTCCGCTGCGGTAGAGTCCGTTTTGGTCCCACTGATCAACAGATATTGCACGATTACACAGTTGTCCGTCCCCTGCGGGGCCGCCGTCGGCAGACAAGCAGTCCGACGGAACAAAAACTCCTGAACCGGGGAGACGGGGAAAATGGCGAGGCGAGGAATCTGGGATTCCCCGTCTCAGATCATTCCTCGCTTCCCCGGTTCAGGTATTGAGCATTAGGCATGCGCTACCCAAGTCCGGCTTACTCACCATTCCATCTGCCCACGGAGGTACAGCACAAGCGGGTCCTCCGGAGCGGACCCGCTTGTCAGAATGTCTGGTAGATAACTACACAGAAGTTACGGCAGGTTGTCCCCATACTGATGTGGATCATACCACTGCGCTTTAGTAGGCTGGATCAAGGCCGTGCCCGTGTAGGCATACCAGTAGTTGTACCAGGCCGGCTCTCCATCGGGAGTGTAAGGCAGGGACGTGGTAGAAGTCGGAGACCCACTTTTCTGGATCCTCTTCGACTGCACGTGCCCGTCGATGAAGGTGCAGTTCAGGGTCACACCATCCTGCAGGGCTCTGCCTGTATCGCCCCAGTGCCAGCCATTGTGCTCATAGAATATCATCTGGTCCGCTGGGAAGTCGAAGTCGCCTTCCTTGCGCGCCACTACGATCTGAGAATCCATCCATCCCGCGTCAACAGCGGCCTTCCACCAATATGATACCTTGACGGTATAGTTACTCGGGTTATCGTCTCTAGCCGGGTCGGATGGGCACCAGATGATGTCCTTGTTCTTCATGTAACTATAGAAGAGTTCAGGCCACGACAATGTTTGGTCTGTGGGAATGGGCGGGAGAATCCCTCTCTCGGTTGCGAACTTGCTGAAGGTCGTCTGGTCCCAGGTAGTCTGGGCAGGCCTGCTGGCATAAGGTATGTAGAGCACCGAAGCCGGTATCATAGCATCGTAGTCGCCGTGATACATCATGTAGGCCAAGCCAAGCTCCTTCATGTTACTCTGGCAGGAGGACTTCCTCGCTGCCTCTCTCGCTCTCGCGAAAACGGGGAACAGGATTGCCGCTAAGATAGCTATGATAGCAATAACTACCAACAGCTCGATTAGCGTAAATCCGCCTTTCTTTCGTCGTCCAATAACTGACATCGAACTTCCTCCTTAGATTGGGTTTACTTTTATTCGACAGATCGCTCAACTTCTGGCGTGGCAACCAGTACAGTGACTTGCTCTGAACTCCTAGCGAGGGATTGTTCTCTTTCGGGAAAGACAGCGCCTGACGCGCCACAGCATACTGCGCCGATGTTAGCGAGGGCGAGTCTGCTGGGTTATGTCTTTGTTATTGCCGAGAGGTCAGCCCTGATGTACTTGGTCAGCCGCGCAAAAGTCGAACATAACTTAAGAAATAAATGAGTCAGATCACTTGCGCGATTCGCTGGCCTCACCTCCTCTGCCGGCTCCGCCGGCAAGCTTAGCAAAAACGAAATGAGGCTCCACACCTTCTTCCAATGTATGACTGGCTGGCGGCCCAAAATGTTCCCAGCAAAAAAAGAAAAAATTGCGGCCCCTCCTGCACCTGAATCGCTGAGACGCTGAAGGTAAATGAGGCCGCTGAAGGCCACCTTCCGTACTTTGCACCTGACACTTTCGTGGGTTTTCGTGTCGTCGTGATTAAACTCCTTCCGCATTCAACCTTCAACAGCCGAAACGGCAGGAGCTTCGGCCAAACTGCGAACAATGGCGCCGCTCAGGTCGTCTAAATTACGTGGATCGACGAAAGGGCAGAAATGTCCTCGGAGGTGAAAAAAATGTGGGTTAAGAGAAGGATTCCTGCAGGCTGGCGTGGAAAACATTATCAGGAAAAAGGGTCAAAGGAGCGCTGCTTCATGCTGATTTCGAAGAGGTTGGCGGTTGTGCTGAGCGCGGCGCTGGTTATGAGCGCGGGCGCGGCGTTTGCTGTCGAGATGTCTTTGGCCGGCATCAGACTCGGCAGTTCCGCCGGTGATGTATTGAGAAGATATGGAAACCCGACTCGGGTTACCGTCGGGGCAGTATCAGCCCGCACGGATGCGACGGCGCCGGGGGCAATGATGCCGGGGATGCCTGGGATGCCCGGCATGCCGGGTGCTATGCCCGGGATGCCCGGGATGCTCGGGATGCCCGGAGCGGGATCGCCCTCTCCTCTGGGACCACTTGGGAGTCTGGGAGGTTATCCGGGATACGGAACGGAGCCCGGAGCGATGCCATCTCTGCCGGGGCTGCCCGGCTTCGGTATGGGTGTGCCGACCCTGCCTGGCGCCGGTGGGCCGACAGATGCATCCGGACTTCCCGGCCAGCAGGCCCCCGCGATCGAACAACAGGTTACCTGGACGTATGATCTGTCGGACGGGACTACTGTTGAGTTCATTATCTCGGAAACGGGCCACGTCGTTCAGATCACTGTCGGAGGCGAGCGGCCGTTTGCCCTGTCCCGGACATCCAAGGATATCCGCCTCGGCAACACATATAAGGACGTTGTCCTCAGATACGGCTATCCGGAAGGGCATTCGAACGCGGGCCGATTCCTCCGCGCAAGCTATGCCGACAAGCACAGGTGTGTGTTTACGTTTCTTGGCAAGAAGCTCGTGGGGATTACCATCGCTTTGAAGACCGAGTGAGGAGTGGAATAGTTTGGCATCTTCTCGCTACCCCCTGGATGAGATCAGGGCCAGGTGCGATATAGCAGAGATCGTCTCCGGCTATGTAGCGCTCAGGCGTAGTGGGAGGAGTCTTAAGGGGCTGTGCCCATTTCACGCAGAAAAGACGCCCTCGTTCACTGTCAACCGCGACACGCAGAGGTGGATGTGCTTTGGGTGCGGTGAGAACGGCGACATATTCTCGTTCCTGATGCGCATTGAGGGACTGACCTTTCCTGAAGCAGTCGAGCAATTAGCTTCAAGAACGGGCGTTCAAGTATCGCAGGCGGTAAAGGATGGACGGTCGGCAGGGGAGCGCGATCTTGTATTGCGTGTCAACAATCTGGCGGCCGTTTATTTTCGAGAGCTTCTGCAGAAGAGCACGGAGGCGAAGGATTATGTTCGGAATCGCGGCGTAGTTCCGGAGGCGGCGGAGAAGTTCCAGCTTGGATATGCTTCGGGAGAGTGGAGGGACCTTTCCAATTATCTGAAAAGCCGGGGCGTAAAGCCGGAGGAGGCGGAGAAGGCCGGCCTTGTGATCGCAGGCGACCGAGGACATTATGACAGGTTCCGCAACCGGCTGATATTCCCGATATTCGACGCCCAGAACAGGGTGATCGGCTTCGGGGGCCGCGCTCTCAGTTCCGAGGACGTAAAGTATATCAACTCGCCGGAGACGCGCGTCTTTGTGAAGAATAGAACGCTTTACGCGCTGAACTTCGCGCGCAGAGCGGTCGTTGAGCAGGACTGTGTGGTGATCGTCGAGGGCTACATGGATGCGCTGACGGCGCACGCGGCAGAATTTGATAATATTGTGGCGACAATGGGAACCGCCCTCACCCCTGAACACGTAAACATACTGTCGCGATACACCAAAAGGGCGGTGCTGGCTTTCGATGCGGATTCTGCGGGTATGTCGGCGGCAGTACGGAGCGCGCCGATGTTCGAGCAGGCGGAGTTTGACGTGAGGGTCGCGGCCATGCCCGCGGGTGAGGACCCGGACAGCCTGATCAGGCACGGCGGCAGGTCGGCCTTTGCAGAGCTTGTCGCTAATGCTGTCCCGATCCCCGACTACAGAATTGGAATGCTGAGAGCGAGCCACGACACGAGCGCGCGCGAAGGGCAACTTGCCTTGCTCAAAGAGGCAATTCCGATCGTAGCCGAAGTCGCAAGGCAAGTCGAAAGGGAGCGGTTGATCGCGCTGCTCGCGCCGTACCATCCTAATTTCAGGAGCGGGACGGCGCCGGCCGAGGCGCACCTCCGGCAGGAGATAGATTCCAAGAGGGCCAGAGCCAGGACCGGGACGCGAGCGGCCCCTGCGCGGCCAGGAAACGAAAAGAGAATAAACTTGCTTTCGGAAGAAGGAAAAGCGGTCCGTAAAGCAGAAAGTGAGCTTTTGGGTAATATAATATGTCGCGGGCTGAACCCGTCTGACGTATTCTCTGAGCTGCCCCCGGAGGAGTTCGTAACCGAGGGAGCCAGAATTCTTGCGGCGGCCGTGCAGGAAGATTGTGAGAATAGGGGAACACTTAACATAGATGAATTAACGACGAGAGTTGCTGCTACGCCAGGCGAGCGGTTTCTTAACGAGATCCTGGTGACTGCCGCGGAGCCGTCGGACGTTCCGATGGCCGACCTCATCGGCGCTGTTAAGATTTATAGGAAAAAGGAACAGGAGAAACGATACCGGAATCTTGCGGAGAGAATAGAAAGAGGAGAAATCAAGCGAACTGATAAAGAATTCGCAGAATATTGGCAGTTGGTACGTGAATTGCACACATAGTAATGGGTGTTAGGCGATAGCGTTAGTGTTGGTCATAACAATGACCAACACGCGAAGCCAAGACCTGGTACTCATCCCCCTGCCGAAGGGAGTTGGACATAGTGGCTGTGGATCAGTTGAGGGGCAGCGAAGAAATACAGACTTTAATAGACGAGGGTAAGCGCAAGGGAGTTCTGACCTACGAAGAGATAACGGACACCCTCAGCCAGCAGGAAGAATTGGACGCAGAGCAGTATGACGATCTGCTGCAGACGTTTGCGGATGAAGGCATACGGGTTGTAGAGAAAGCGAAAGAATTCCCTGCGCTTATGGAGCGCGGAGCCGGAGTAGAAGGGGCAATTCCACATGAGGGCGAGGCTGCCGAAGAGGATCTTGCCGCGATGGAGGGGATGCCGCTCGATGACTCCGTCAGGATGTGGCTTAGGGAGATCGGCAAGACTCCTCTCCTCACGATACATCAGGAAGTCGATCTCGCCAAGCGCATAGAGGCGGGCGAGGAGTTAGCCAAGGCCACGCTGATCGAGGCCAACCTGAGACTGGTGGTAAGCATCGCCAAGCGATATAGTGGCAGGGGAATGTCCTTCCCGGACCTCATTCAGGAGGGAAACGTCGGGCTTATCAGAGCTGTCGAGAAGTTCGACTACCGGAAGGGCTACAAGTTCAGCACGTACGCTACGTGGTGGATCAGGCAGGCCATTACGCGCGCCATAGCCGATCAGGGCCGGACGATCAGAATCCCGGTCCACATGGTCGAGACGATCAACCGACTGATTAAGACATCCGGGCAACTTTTGCAGGATCTGGGACGAGAGCCTACGATAGAGGAGCTCGCGCGCGAGATGGGTCTGCCTGCCGACCGGGTGAGCGAGATCATCAGGATCGCGCCGGAACCGCTCTCGCTTGAGACGCCTATCGGTGAGGAGGAGGACAGCCACCTGGCCGACTTCATCGAAGACCAGGAGGCCATCTCTCCTGCCGAGGCCGCGTCCAATACGATCCTTCGAGACAAGATCGAGGATGTGCTGAACAACCTGACTCCGCGCGAGCGCGATGTGCTCAAGATGCGCTTCGGGCTTGACGATGGCTACTCGAGGACGCTTGAGGAGGTCGGTCGGCACTTCAAAGTAACTCGCGAGAGGATCAGACAAATCGAGGCCAAGGCCCTCAAGAAGCTAAGGCATCCGAACAGGAGCAGGAAGCTTAGAGATTACCTGGAGTAGGCGCCTATCGTCCGGGGTCTCCCGATCCCGGACGATCAGACTTTGGACTTTGGAGGGTGTATTTTAAGTTTCTGGGTAAAAGGTATCACATCCGATCCCGATGGGGTTTGTGGACTGAATGAGCCACGTCTCTACCGGCGGCGGCGCATCGCTCGAGTTCCTGGAGGGGAAGACCCTGCCCGGTGTTGCTGCGATTGAGGACAAGTAGGCCGAATGCGATGCGTGGTAGTGTTGGAGGTTTCTCTTGGCAAGCACGGTAGATGATATAGCTCGCGCCGCTGGCGTGAGCCGTACGACTGTTCTGCGGGCGCTTTCAGGAGTGGGCAGAATCAACTCCGGTACAAAGGAGCGAATTAGAAGAATTGCGGCGGAGATGAACTACCGGCCCAATTGGATTGCACGAAGCCTGGTACACGGCAGGTCTGAGTTCATCGGCGTAATTGCCAGCGCCACTATGCTGAATGCGCACGGTCAATACTTCCAGCTAATCGAGGATGTCTTGCGCCATGCTGGATACTCGGTGCTCTTCTCCACATCGAGAGGCAAAGCCGATCTTGAGAGGATATGTATTGAGTCGCTGATTGAAAAACGCGTAGCAGGTGCGCTTATAGCGCCGGGTTCATTCAATGCTGACCCGCAGTCTTATCGAAACCTGCTTAGTATGGGGATCAAATTAGTCCTTTTCGACAGAGATATAAAGGATCTGAACGTGCCACAATACGTCTACAATCCGTATCAGACGGCCCGTGTGGCAACTGAGTACTTGATCTCCATGGGGCATCAGCGCATAGTGCATCTTGCTATTCCGGAGGATTCGCGTTTCGGTCGAGAGAGAGGAAGAGGATTTCGAGATGCGCTTGCGGCGGCTGGGATCCAAGTGGACGCGTCATCTACGGTCGAGACCGAGTTCAGCGAGGTGTCCGCGTTTGAGATAATGACATCGATCCTGAGGCGAGAAGATATACCAACCGCCTTGGTCTGCAGGCACGACATAGTAGCTATAGGAGCCCTGCGAGCAATTCTGGCTGCCGGGCTTTCAGTCCCGGAGAATATCTCCGTTATCGGTGTCGGAGATATATGGCCGGGTGACATGTTTAGAGTACCACTGACGACCGTTCGGTTGCCAATCGAACCGGCGTTCACACAGGCAACACGAGCGCTTCTGGACTTGCTTGATGGCAAACCTGTAGAGACAGGTATAACGCACCTGGACGTTGAGCTCATAATCAGATCGTCGTGTGCCCCACCGACTGAGACACGCAGCTACTCCCACAGCCTTTGATTTTTCTCCCGAACGCCCAGTGAAAAAAATCAGGGTATGCTGAAAAAAGCCCTTGACAAACGCTGCAAGATTGGCCATAATGAGGTTGTGGACACGTGTACGCGCAGCGTGGGTTTATGTTCCATGGCGTACACATCGGGATGCAGGATGGCCTTAAGGTATTAGAGGTTACGGTCTCGAGTCCGCTATTCCCGGTCCAAGTGTGCCAAACCGTCCCAGTTATAGGGAGAAAAGGAGGTGGCAAGTCCCGTTTTGTAAAGATAGTGGCTGAGGTTACAATTCGAACCGGGAAGATTATAACACCCTTTGATTTCGGCCCGATAATCACGCGGGCGGAAGTAACCGAGAAAGGAGAAGTTGAAATGCATCCGAAGTTAAACAAGTTGAAAGTCTCTAGTCAAAACGGGATGTTATGTATCATAGCAGTAATACTGATTCTGATCATAACTGGACCGTTAACTGCCGGTACAAACTACTATGTGAATGATGGTACCGGTAACGATGACAACAATGGCCTTACGCCGGGAACGGCATGGCAGACAATTAGCCGAGGAGACGTGCTTGGCGTACTACAACCTGGCGACACAATATCGGTCGCTGCGGGGACGTATTCGCTTAGCAGCGCAGCCGGCGTCGTTCTAACGATGTCAGGAGACGCGACTGGATCAATCACGTATAAGGCTGATGGGCACGTGGTTGTGCAGCAAGCTAGCGGCGTCGGAACCTATGGGTTCAATGTTATAGGGAGTTACACAGTGATAGATGGATTCGAGATTGTCGGTCCTCAATGGGGAGTGTACCTCACGTCCGGAACCACCAACAATACTGTGGCTAACTGCGTAATTCACAACTTACGAGCGGGTGGCAACTCTAACGCAGGGGTTATGTGTGACCACAGCTTAAACAACCTTGTCCATCACAACCTGCTGTACGATATTGGAGACCCGATTAGTCCAGCATGGTACCAGGTAGGCGTTGGGGCATTCGGCACGACCACAACGCAGATTTACAACAATACCATAGACCGGACCTGGGGTGGCGTACTGATGAATGAGGGCGGCTCAGGAATCGTAATCAAGAACAACATCGTCTCCAATACGACCTGGGTAGGAATTCAGAACTACATCAATGCCGCGGCAGCAACAAGTTCACACAACATTCTGTACAACAACCTGGGTGGACTGTATCCATTTGATACTTATATTCGACCAGGTTACGCAGATGTATACGGTGACCCGAAGTATGTAGACGCCGCATCCGGCGATTACCGTCTTCAATCAGACTCGGTGGCGGTAAATTCCGGATTAGACCTTAGTCTACCGTTTGAAGGTCCCGCACCTGATCGTGGAGCGGTGGAATCCAGCTTCACAGATCCCGTTGGGTATGTCACTGGCAAGGTGACCGGAAATGTGGCTGATCACCCACAGCTCCCAGGATGCACGGTCGGGCCGACGGATGGGTCGTATTGGGATGTGACAGGACACCCGACGATTGCGCAAGCCGGGACCGACGGCGTCTATGTGGTGCCTATGCGCGCAGGTCTGCAAACCCTGAGAGCTGTCGGCAGCGGTTGGCTGCCCAAAGAGCAGAACATAGACGTTATCGCAGGCAGCGAGGTTACGTTGGACTTTGATCTCGACGTGCGCCCAGGTCTGACCTACTATGTTTCCGAGACAGGAGACGATAACAACGATGGCTTGACGCCTGGCACAGCTTGGAGAACGATTAACAATGGTGATAATAAGTTCATCACACAAGCTGGCGATACAATTCTGGTCGGGGCTGGAACCTATCCACAGACGTCCCTGACGAAACGACCGGGCAACGCTGTCCAGCCAATCACTTACAAGGCAACGGGCAGGGCAGTGATCGATGTGACCGCCGACAGCCCTTGGCAGCAAGCGCTGGTCATGCACCTCGACTACGCAGTGATCGATGGCTTCGAGGTAGTAGGCGGGCAGCTTGGCATTCTCATCACGGACTGGAGGAAAGGGTACGAGGTCCGTAACTGCGTGACACATGACCAAAAGGAACCGGAGCCGGACAGTCCGGACTGGGGTGGATTTGCAGCCGGGATCCACATCTCTACACAGACTAATGGTATTGTTCACCACAACCTATGCTACGATATCGGCTTCCCCGGGGCGACGGGCAGGCACTGGGCGGCTGGAATTATGGCGCACGCGCCCCCAACTGCGGGGAATCGGATTTACAACAACACCGTGGTCAATTGCTGGGCCGGCATCCTCTTCTACGATGGCGGCAAAGGCACAGTGGCAAACAATGTAATTACCAATATGGAAGGCTATGGGATGTACTATCACCCAGCGCAAGCCAGTCCAGTTGAAAACTATTACAACCTGTTCTACAACAACCCGGCAAACTATAGTGACAATTGGGTTGCAGGCGCAGGAGACATTAGCGCTGATCCAATGTTCGTCAACCCATCTAGCCAGGACTATCATCTGCAGTCTGGCTCTCCTGCGATCGACACTGGAGCATACGTTGGACTGCCGTTTACGGGTATCGCTCCCGACTTAGGAGCCTACGAGTTCCCGACGAGCGTGACCCTCACCCCAGTTGCCAAGCTTTTGGATCTCAAGGAACTCGCTGATGGCACACCGGTGCAAGTCCAAACGCCGATGGTCGTTTCGGTCAAATCTACAACCTTCGGTGATGGAAGCTACTATGTTCAAGAGCAGGATCGATCCTCGGGCATAAAGGTGATTGGCCAACCAGCTAATGCTGGCGATATGGTCACGCTTAACGCTATCCTGGATACCGAAGCTAATGGTGAGCGAGTCCTCAGAAACGCCATCTCCTTAAGCAAGATATCTGGGGCACTGCTTACTCCGTTGGGCATGACCAACAAGACTCTTGGCGGCGCTTCCAACGGTTTCCAGCCTGGAATCACTGGTGCCAATGGAACCAATAACATTGGCTTGCTCGTCACAGTATTCGGCAAGGTAGTAAACCCTGGTACGGGCGAGTTTGGACTTGACGACGGCTCCGGTGTGAGCCTCAAAGTAATCCTACCGCCTGGAGCCGGAGTTCCGACTGAAGGAATGTTTGTAACAGTAATAGGGATAAGCTCCTGTGAGAAGTCCGGCAGCGACTACAATCGGGTTCTCAAGTCCATAGGCGCTGTGCACGTTCCTCCTGGGGCGGCAGGCATCGGCTACTCGACGTTTGGCGATCCCGCTGGCAAGCAGATCTGGATCAGAGCAGCCAATTACGCGGCAAGAAGCGCCGACGGTGGCACACTGGACTTCGTTCCGGATATAAAGTCGATGGCTAACGCGCTTTCCGGCATCGCCTACAACTTCCCTGACCCCGCGGGTCAGTCCGCGGCAGTACTGAAACCCTGGTGGGTCAAGTATGAGATTCCACAGGCCAAAATCCCGTTCAGCCTCAATGGCGATTGGGTATTCTGGGCGAGGGTAAGCCAGTCTGTGAACAGCGGTTATGATGCTGACTCGCTGATCGTTAAAGGCGATCCGGGTGACCTGGATTATCCCGACCTTGGAACCCCAGCCACCGCGGATCGTATCCTGAACAACTTGCCGGGTGTTGGTCTCTATAACTACACCTTCGGCTGGTTCAGCAGCGAAAATGCATGGACTCTCCGAACCAAGACGTTCAGTGTCATCGATGACAAGGTAGAGTTTATGATTTACGAGCGCGAAGCTGGTCCTAGTAACGCGCTTATCGACGTGATCTGCTGGTCGGACAACGCAAACTACGTCCCATCCGACGCCGACTTGCTCTCGGTCAGTGGATGGTAATTGCTGGCTGAGCCGATAGTATTCCGTCCATTCGTAGTGGCCGGATTGGTATGTTGGGTCACGGTACTGAGTAAGACCCAACATACCTTTTTCGAGTTGACAAGGTGCCCGCGATTTGTTCGTGGGCGCACGAAAAGTTTCTATAGAAATATGTCGCGAGGATTGAGAAAAAATGAAAAATCGAGCCGGATTCACGCTTATCGAGCTGCTCGTAGTCATCGCCATCATTGCGATACTGGCAGCGATCTTGTTCCCAGTTTTCATATCGGCGAGAGAGGCCGGTCGGAAGACCTCGTGCCTGAGCAATATGTCCCAGTTGGGCAAGGCCTTCCGTATGTACCTTGATGACTGGAAGTCCAGATTCCCAGGCGCAGCTCCTGTCGGTGTGGACATGGCTCGAGGCCAATGGGTATGGATCACCGGGTACGCGCCATCAGCAAGTGATCCCAAGGCAGATACGAAGGCGTTTGTGGAGAAGGGCAGCCTCTTTCGGTATGTCAAGAACAAGAAGATCTACGTCTGTCCATCCGACCCAAACATGCCGTTCACTGGACAGTCACTGCCGGGGGGAAGACGCTATTTCGGCCTGAGCTATTCAATGAACTGGCTCTTCAATTATTTGCGGGAAGCGAATGTAATGACACCCACCAAGACGGTTCTCCTGGTTGACGAGGCAGGTGGCGCGGTCAGTCCGGCACACGGGGGAGCGGTTACTCCAATAAGTGACGGAGCCTACTGGTATGTGATTGACCAGCCTGCTGACATTCACCTGGATGGGTGCAACTTTACGTTCGCAGACGGCCACGCGCGCTGGGTGCACCACCGCGCGTATTTGTCGCTTCACTACGACCCACTGAAAGTTGCTGTAAAGTAACCTGAGTTCTTTCTCAACTAGCTTTTTGGACGTGACTGGCCGCAATCATCCGTTGCGGCCACTTTGTGAGAGCCTAGTAGACGAAGACCTTACCGCACAAGTCATTCATATTCAGCAAAAACCCACATTCAATTCCAATGGAGGTGATCGTTTATGAAAACCAGCATGGAGAGAATATTTTGGTACGCTCACGCGCGGCTTACGATAACTGTCCTAGCGGCAGTGATAGTTTTGGCGATGGCACTGCCTGTAGGTGCACAGACCTGGGATTTGGCCAAAGATTTCTCTGTTGAGAGGAACCCCAGTGGCGTGTGGACCTATGGCTGGATGGACAAGCTTGGTGGCAGTTTCAAGCAGTATGATCTGGTTTGGGGGGCTCAGGAGAAGGTGCCCGTGCGGGCATGGTGCCTGGTTGGGCCGGACCCGTTTGGCCGTGTGGCGAAGAATATCTCGGCCGAGCCATACGAGAACTGGGGGAAATATTGGGAGTCTGGAACTGTTGATCTTATGCCTCCCAGGGATCAGGGCAAGGGCGCGAAGAGCGCGGTTCGCTGGACGGCACAGCGTGCGTGCACAGTTGAAATCGGGGCAAGGTTCACTGGGCAAAGTGTATCCGGCACGACTGCGGATGTGCACGTTGTCCACAACGGTGTATCGATTTTCGATGGGGTAATAGATGGCTTCGTGGGACGCGCAAAAGGCGTTGAGCACGTCGGTGCATTGGGCAAGAGCTATGAGCAACCCTTCGCGGCCCTGATAACGGTCGCACAAAATGATACTATAGACTTTGTTGTCGGTGCAGGCGAGAAGTGGGACGGGCAACCGCGAACATTCAAATATAGCAGTGTGGGCCTTGTCGCTAACGTGAGTCCGGCCGATTCTGCTCGGGTTGGCAGTGTATCGGGTAGAGTTATATCGGATGAGGAAGGGGGCCCGCCAGTCCCGGGCGCGATAGTGAAGGTTGAGGGCGGCTCATTTCTAACAACGACGGATTCTAATGGCAAGTACTCAATGCGGTTGCTTGCAGACACGATCACGCTTGAAGTGCTCAAGGCTGGGTACGCGGCGGGAAAAGCATCGGTGACCATGTCGCCAGGGGGTGAGGTTAGCCACGACTTTATCATCCGCACGGCCTTGCTTTGGGGCAAGGTAAGCGCCAATCTGGCAGGGAACCCACCAATTGGTGGGGCTGTAGTAAGCAGCCTGGATGGTTCCTTCAAAGCTACGACCGATATGGCTGGAAAGTACGCTGTTAATGTGCCGCCAGGTACGCATGTCTTTGAGGCAAGCGCTCCTGGCTACCAACCGAAAAGGGTTGAGATAACGACCAGCGCAAGCAAGACCGAACAAGGATTCTCCCTGGCTCCCACTCTCACTTGGGATTTTGCAGCAGATTTCTCTGTTGAGAGAAACCCCAATGGAGTCTGGAGCTATGGCTGGGTGGACAAGATTGGAGGTGCCTTCGAGCAGTATGATCTGGTTTGGGGGGCTCAGGAGAACGTTCCCGTGCGGATCTGGTGCCTGGTTGGCCCTGACCCATTCGGCACCGTCAGCAAGAACATGTCTGACGAAGCATTCGACGGCTGGGGACACTACTGGGAGCCTGGTGCGACACTCTCGATGCCTCCCAGGGATCAGGGCAAGGGCGCGAAGAGCGCGGTTCGATGGACGGCGCCACGTGGGTGCAAGG
>JACPPP010000179.1 GCA_016190935.1 Armatimonadota bacterium
AAGCGGGAGCTAAGCCGCTCCCGCACTCCATAGAAAGCCTGTCGATGCTGTGAGTCAAAGCCATTTTGCATTTTTCATTTTGCACTTTTCATTTTTCATTGTCTTCTGCCCGCGCATAGGCGGAGATACGATAAAGGATTAGATGACCCATGCCCCTTCCCAACCCCTAACCCCTGCCGAAGGCTGACAGCTTATGCCTCTTTTGACAACGTACTCGAACTGATCTGCATAAACTCAGAGAATCCCACCATTTCCAGCACATACTCCGGATGGGTGCCCTCTGAGACCAGCACTTTGAGACGGTCACCCCGATCGAACATCGCCTTGCCATTTATGGCAAGTGCGGCCAGTATTGCAGAATCAATGAAGTGCGCTCCGCGGAAATCGACCGTAACCTGCCGCCCCGATGCAACTGCCGTCTGAAGCGCACTCTTGAATTCATCGGCGACAGCGAGGTCGAGTTCCCCATTGCCGCGTATTGTAATCTCACTGCCCTCGTCCTGTACTATTACTTCCGCCATTTCAGATTATCGCCCTGTCTTCTTATTCATAGCTGACTGTTCTAAGGAATTATACCAGTTAAGTCAGCAACAGTGTAGTCCCTGTGCGCGTTCATTGTCCAGGGACACGAAAACTGCACCCCTTTTTTCTGCTTTGTAATTGGCAGAGGCCGTGATACGTGCTATAATGTAATTGAACTCATAATCATTACGCCGACGGGTGGCCTACGGAACTTACCGCGTGAGGAGTCCTAGTCGGGCGGGGGTGTTATCATGGCAATAAAGTCAATCATCAAGTGCAACTGCGGCCAACGCATAGTAGCTAAGGACGTAATGCAAACAGGCTACTACCTCCGGTTGTTTGGTCCCAGCTTCGTCTACGTCAAGTTCAGATGCTCGAGATGCAAGAAGCTTGGTGAGCAATTCGTAAAGCAGGAAGACTGGGAAGACGGAATACTTCGAGATACCCCGAATGAGGTGAGCGTCGAGGAGAAGGAAAGATTCGACCAGATGGGGCCGATTGACATCAACGAAGTCATAGATGCACATTTCAGGCTCGACGACTCGCCCTCTTTGGGAGAGTTGTTCCCGACTCCCGATTCCTCGGCCAATCAAGAAACTAGCGAAAGCAAATAATCCGACTTCAGACAAAGACCTTGTTCCTGATTCTTTTTAGCATTGCTTCGCCAAATCCGCGCACGTTGTCCAGGTCGTCTACGCTTTCGAAGCCGCCGTGATCTTCCCTGTACCTGATGATCTCATCAGCGACGGTTGGGCCTATACCCTCGATCTGCATCAGTTCCTCTTTGCTTGCGTTGTTTATATCTATTCTCTTCCGCGCCCTGAGCGCTCGTCCGCCACGAGCCGGACTTGCTGATTTGCCGATCATTGAGGCGCAGATCACGGTCCCTGCGCCGATGGCCGTTCCAAGCAGCACTCCTGCCAACACATCCCAAATTCCGATCCGCACGTCTATTACCTCCTCATGCCTTAACACAGATTATGCATCAGCCTTACTGCAATACAGAAAAACCGAAGCCTGTTGATGCTCGTGAATAAGTCGGATTAATACGGTCTGTAGGCTTTTTACCCTTTGATTCGAGCAGCGAAAACGGTGAGCGGTTTCGACACTTGAGTTCCACTTTTTGCCCGCGTGCCTGGCAACATAATGAGAAGAGCTACGTCTTCCGATAATCGAGGACGAAAGCTGATCTTATGCATTGCTTTGACGAACGAAAAGCAAATATGTATCTACGCGGGTCGCTTCCAGCAGAAGAGATGGTCGCGATGAGCAGCCATCTGAGTTCGTGTCAGGAGTGCGAGTCGCTGGTAGCTGCATCGAAAATACGTCAGCGCGCGGTCAGGTCGCTGGGAGAGGCAGTGCTCGCTGTCGAGTGCCCGGAGTATGAAGAACTGTCTGCCTTCATCGACGAAGAACTCTCGCACGAAGCGCATCTGGCAATCGAGCAGCACATAACCCTGTGCGATCTCTGCTGGCGCGACGTGGAAGTGCTGCAGGCGGCGAGGTCGAGGGCGCTCCTTGCTCCTCGTATCGTCGTTCGACCGGGTCAGTTTGCGCCGCGGGGGACCGGATTCCTGTTCGGCTGGCGGAAGGCCGCAGTTGCAGTTACGGCAGTTGCCGCCGCCGCTATAGTTTTCTTCGCGCAGCCCAATCAGGTCACAAAAACAAATGTTCCCGCGCAGGTAGCCGTTAAGCCGCCCGAAACGGCCACACCGGCTCCAACAAAGCCCGATGAACAGGAGCAGAATATCGTTACCACTTCGGACCTGCGGCAGCCTGAGAAAGAGCAGCCTGCGACCGGACCGACCGCTGCGGTTACTCAACCTGACGGCTCGTCTTCCAGCCCTGAGACTACTACAATTTCGCCGCAGCCTGCTCCCGCTCCCGAGCCGAAATTCGTGGCTGAGATGCGCGATGGCCGGGTCACAGTCGGCAGACTGGACGGCAGACTTATTGCGCAGGCCAATGGGCAAAATGTCGAGGCCCAAATAGCAAAGATCGTTGAAAAAAAGCTGCGGGACGGTAGAGTACGGCCCAGCGTCCGGGTCGCTATGCTGCCGGATGTGATGCGCGGGCCGGCCGACGTTATAGAGATCAAGAAGCTGTCTCCGACGCCGGGCAGGGTCTCGGAACCGAGGCCGGTGTTCCGGTGGGAGCCGGTTGATGGAGCAAGCAAATACCGCATCGAGGTCTACAAGCTCGATGGCACCGCCGTGCTCGTCGCCGAGACTGAAACTATGGATTATCAACCGGACCAAAGCCTTTCCGGAGGGTGTTATAAATGGGCAGTCAGAGCCCGCCGCGGTGAACTAGCCGAATGGGAATGGTCCGAGGCCGCATCGTTCCGGGTTCTATCGAGCGAGGAGACCCGTCTGATCTCGAAGGCAAAGCGGGAGTATCCGGATTCGCACCTGGTTATGGGCAGCGTCTACGAATCTATCGGACTCGGCGATGAGGCGGCGAGGGAGTTCAAAGCGCTTGCAGCCGAGAATCCGGGTTCCAAGCTGGCCGTGAGACTCCTGGCCGGAAAAGCGAACTGAGACATGCCGGGAATCTCCCAGGCAAATTGTGGTCTGGGGAACGATAAGAAGAGAATCGGATATGCCGCATAAGTTCGGCGTGGTAAGCTACACAGAATCCCGCCGCACCCGCTTGGGACACCCTTGACCGGCCCCTATTATCACACAGCTTTTTCGTTGTTTGCCGCCTGACGGAGCGCGAAGCGTATCTGCGCCGGCCCTATGGGACTCGGCGTGTAGCCTTTCACCTCCGGGTAGTATCCCTCGGCTGATGCCATGAGCGCGTAAGGACGCGGGGCTAAGTCGGACAACCACTAATTCCTCATTCTCTGACCCCGGTAAGTTCGCTGATTCTTGAGCCTATTGACTGGTGAAACATCTGGGGATATACTGACAGCAGAAAATTAGCAGCCGAACTCACGGAGTGAGGTGAGGCGCTAGTCTGCGTACCACAAGGAATAGGCAACAAGACACTAGAATCAGCGGAGGGCTATTCGCTGGACTCCACCCAACACGTGACTGGGAGAGATGAGTAAACATGGGCATTGTCTCCGACGATACAAACCAGGAATTACGGGCCATCCGCTACATGGCGGACAACCCCTTCCGCGTTTTGGGTATAGGTTCAGCCACACTGCAGAATGAGCTTCGGCGCAGAGCGGACTCCGCCGCACAGGCTGCTAAAGTGGGATTAGCACCTCCTCCGGCTTTGCACGCAATGTTTGGTGACGAAGATGTGACACGATGTGCAGACGTCGTTCGGCGCATTTCTACTAATCCAAAGCTGCGGACCATCTATCGCCTTTTTTGGCCCTTCGAGTACTGGGATGGCTGCCTTGCAAGTGATGCGGAATCTAACCGTGAGTGGCTTGTGTCCAGTGTGCAGGAATTCCACAGGACTCAACGGCTGTTCCTGGCATCGTGGTATCAGTTCGAGATTTCATTAGATCTGCTGAGCCTGGAGCAGGCCTTCGAGAGCTTCGTCGAGTTGTACGAGGACAGCTTGTGCGATTCATATCTCTCTGCTCTCTTGGAGGACGAGGAGCAGAATGACATGGATGCCCTAGGTGTGGTTTACGAAGCGCAAGATGAGGTCACGAAACATTTGTTGTCTACGGCCACAAGGCGTGTTGTTGGGCTTTGGGAATCTGGAAGCATCGTCAAAGCAGTTGAACTATTGGAAAGCATAATAGAGTCGAGATTCGATGACGACGAAATAGACAAGGCGTTGCTTCATGAGGTTCAGCCTGCGGGCAACCGCGAGATGGAAAAACTGCAAGCGTGTTTGGGCAGGGATAGCTCATCTATAGCAGGTTCGGATTATGCAGACCGCGCCAAGAATCTTAAGTCTATCGCGCACATACTGCAGGATCGGTTGTCCACTTCTGCGGACTGGATCAGTGTAGCTGAGGAGTATGAGTATTTTGCACAACCGGAAGGCAGTGCGTTTGAGGTGTCTATAACTGAAGACCGGGTCATAGTTCCCCCTATGTGTGCCTGCTGCCTGGCTATCACGCAAGACACTCACAGAGTTGAGAAGCAGTGGACGGATGAATATCTGATATATCGTCGGACACACACTGTATCACTTGACATTCCTCTGTGTCAGGAGTGCCGAAAGCATGTGGACGAGCTCCAAAATAAGCAATTTGCGGTTGTCACATGCACCGTCATTGTTTCGGCAGTTATAATGTGGATTGTATACTCTACTCTGCCGGGCATATCGCTCATCCCATTCGCCGTTGTTTCTTTGTTCATCGCAGGGGGCTTGATACTCGGCTTAAGCAGATTGCTGCGGCTTCGCCTGGTCGATGACACCCATGCCTCACGCTACACACCAGTACGAATTATGGAAGCAGGCAACGGCATGGTACGGTTCCGTTTCATGAATCCTATCTATGCTAGGCATTTTGCGAACGCAAACAAATCTGAGGTTATTGCCGTACCTCGCAAGGAGGCGGTACGCGCGTGTTCGATCCTGAGAAGCGCTTCCGCCTTTCCGGTGATAGCATGGTCCCTTGTACTGGTCTTCCTTGGCTCGATGATTATGCACGCACTGGCACGCGAAGCAGATAACGCGCAGCCGGAATCTCCGTCGGTTGAGGTACCTGCTCCCGCGCCTGAAGCCGATGAAACTGACGGCCTATCATTATTCTTTGACCAAAACGAGCAAAGGAAACATAGGCTTCTCACGGAACGAGCAGATTTGGTAAAACGAGCAAATTCGATCTCCAGCCAACTTTCTGTTGAGAAATCAAGGTTGGATATTGAAGAGAATCGACTTCAAGCTGAGAAAGAGCAGATAGAACTGGACAGGTTGATCATTGATGACACGAGCAGCGAGTCCGTGGCACATTTCAAGGAGAAGGTAGATAAGTTCAACAACGATTTGCGCGAGTTTAAAGCCGATGTCGCATCTTACAAGGCGCATGTAAGAGAGCTGAACCAAGCCGCGAACAGGATTGACGAGATTGAGCGCGCACTTGACGA
Organism: Armatimonadota bacterium; assembly: GCA_016190935.1. Taxonomy (GTDB): domain Bacteria; phylum Armatimonadota; class UBA5829; order UBA5829; family DTLH01; genus JACPPP01. Next base: position 5,532 of record JACPPP010000179.1, read on the forward strand.
AATGGGGGTTTACTATGGCGAATCAGAACCTTGAGAGCGACGTACTTCTCTTGCCTATTTCAGACATGAGTGGTCTGATGGTCGATCTCTGGCGGATATTCAAACGCGCAAAGCGAGACCCGACCACACCGGAGACCGTGGTAGTCGCCTGCGAAGCAGCGATTGAGCGGACTACTGGTTTGGGGTTTTGTATGAAGGAAATGATAGGAGAACGATATGACGGGAACCAACTGGTTCAGGTAGTGCATTGTGATGGGGGGCAGGCGAATCTAACCATCGGTGAATGTCTTTCCCCAGCAGTGTATTTCCAGAATCAGTTGATTAAACGAGCGGAAGTAGTATTGAAAGGAGAGGAACACGGTGACGAGCCAAACAGTTGATTTCGGTATAGATCTGGGTACAACCAACTCCGCAATTGCCCGCGCTGACCATAAGGGGGTTAAGGTTATCAAGAATCGCTTGCACAATGAGTTGACAGCGTCATCTGTCGCACGAACTTCACGTGGGCAAACGTTAGTCGGACAGGATGCGCTGGACAAGATAATATCTATTGGAACTGCAACTAAGTTCAAGAGACTGATGGGCACGGCCAACCGTATCAAAATGCACGACGGCTCTGAGATGAGTCCAGAAGAGCTTTCCGCCGAGGTGCTAAAGGAGCTAACTGCGGCAGTCCAGTTGCGCTATGACATGCCACTGGAGTACGTTGTAATCACCGTGCCGGCAATGTTTCAACAGCCACAGTGTGAGGCAACCCACAAAGCCGCTGAACTGGCTGGCCTGGAGGCTGTTATGCTCTTGCAGGAACCGATCGCGGCAGCTACAGCCTATCTTGGTGAGTCCGCGGAGGACGGCGATTATGTTGTCTATGATCTGGGCGGCGGCACCTTCGATGTTTCGGTGGTGCGGCTCAGAAATGGAGAAATGAACGTTATAGGGCACGGTGGAGACAACTGGTTGGGCGGCTCCGACTTTGACCATGCCATCTATGACTATATTCTTGGCAAGTTGAAGAGAGAGTTCGGATGTACACCAGACGGCGATCCAGTTTTCAAATGGCAATTCTCGAAGAAGTGCGAGAGGGCAAAGGTACAGCTTAGTTCGCAAGAAGAGACAGTAATAGACTTAGGCGACTTGGGCCTACCCATCCCTCAAATGCTGTTTGACAGGCGGACACTTGAGGACTTGATAGAAAAGCAGGTTACAAGAACGATCGCCTTGACGAGGGAGCGACTTCAGGAAGCCGGGCTGGAACCTCAAGATGCTAATGCGTTGTTGTTGGTGGGCGGGCCTACAATGACCCCGTACATAAGGCATCGTCTACGAGAGGAACTGGGCATACCGTTGTCGCTCGAGCAGGACCCGATGACGGTTGTGGCCTGTGGGGCTGCCATACATGCCGCCTCCATCCTAAGACCAGACCGTGCAGCCGTTGTACCCGCGTCTAAATCGGCCCAGTCTGCCTCCTTGAAACTTCATTATGAGGCTGTTTCTCCTCACACGAAATGCACGATATCCGGTCGCATACTGCAGCCTGCCGAGTTCACGGGTGAAATCCGGTTGGCTAGCTCGAACAAGGACTGGGATAGTGGGTGGATCGCCCTGCGCGAGGGCGCTTTCGTTTGCGAAGTGTCGCTAAGGGTCGGTACCTATACTGAATTTCAGGTATCGTTGAGGGACGCAAAGGGTCGGCTCTGGGACGCGACTCCAGCGACCGTCACAATCCGCCAGGGCGTGGCTGCGGCAAAACCAATTACACCCTACGACTACGGGGTTGCATTAGAGGATGGTAGCTTCGACGTGGTTCTTGAGCGAGATCAACCCTTGCCCGCCTATGGCTTGATGAGATACCGCGCCACAAAGAGCATTCCCGCTGGATCGTCTGAAGCACTTCCTATCTACTTTCTTGAAGGGAAGAGCCCCACAGCATCCGACAACGTTAAGGTTGGGGAACTGCTAATTCACGGTCGGGATCTTACACGAACACTGAAAGAAGGCGAGACAGTTGAGGTCCGTATATTCCAAGATGAATCGCGCCGCATAAAGGCTCGTGTGTTTATCCCGCTCCATGATAGGGATTACGAGGTTGAATTCGGTTCAATGATAGAGGTTGTGCCGACGGATGACCTGCTTGCTTCGATAAATGAACTTAGCGAATCTCTATTACAGGTTGAAGACGTAGCGGCTGAGGATGATGCGTCACAGGTAATCCAGGCGCGCCGTGATTTCGAACAATTAGAAGCTGATGTCGAGCACATAGCAGATAGTGAAGTGGGTGAGGCCGATCGTGTGGCGAGCAAACTGGCAAACGTCAAGACAAAAGTCAGGATGCTGGTAAATAAGTATGGTCCTGCTGCAAAGCACCGTTCAGCGACCCAGTCAATTGATCGCGCGGAATCCGTCTGTGAAAGCTTCGGTGACAGAATTGGTTTAGCGGATCTCGAGGATCTAAGGAATGAAGCCGACAGATGTTTGCGCCTTGACGATGAGAAAGGCTTGAAGCTCGTAGAAGAACGTGCTGATAGCTTGTTCTGGAAACACTACGTGAAGACAGAGGAATGCTGGACAGGTCTGATTGCTTATCTACGCGAGGAGAGGAGGTTTGCCATAGACCCAAATGCCTATGATGATGCTCTAAAACGAGCTGAGGGCTGTCTGGATCGTTGTGACTTCGAAGGAGTACGTCAACATGGTTTTAAGGCTATGTCGCACCTGCCAGATAAGAAGACGGAAGAAGGCCGTTTCTGGAACGCTGGTTTGCGTCGTGCGTGATAGGAATCAATTCTGGATCTGGCCCAATATCCTCATCGCACCCGAAACAGAATTCCAGCGTACCCGTTCGGCATATCCACGGCGGTAACTGGTTCACTTGGCCGAGAAGATCGTAATCGCGGCGATGGCGGCGATGAGCAGGGCCGCGACTATGCCTATGGCCACATATTCGTCTTTCTTCAGCTCGAAGTGCCGGAAGTTGGCAATTATGACGCAGAGACCGATCAGCACCAGCGCGGGCAGGCCGGGAGGGAACAGACCAGCGAGGACAGCGGCCATACCAACGGTCAATGCCGGAAACAATATCCAGAATGTGCGGGAGGGGTTCATACGGAATCTGTAGATGGCGGCGAAGAACATCGCGAGGAAGATAAAATCCGCCGGCCCGACGAAGGAAATCGGTTGGTAGCCGGACACCGCGCCGCCCGGCGCAGGCATAGCGGCGGACACAGTGTGCACGATGTGAGGGGCCTTCTCAATCGCCTTCGATGTCGGCCCGACAAGCACAGTCCAGAGGTCAATAAACGGCACGAAGGCCGCTACGGGCATCAGGATGTTCGGATGCCGCAGGATGTAGGAGAGCAGATAGCCAAAAGCTGAGGCAGCGGCGATTATCAGGAAGCTGGACGCCGCCCTCCAGCGTCCGGCAGCCATATTGAAAGCGTACATCCTGAAGTTCAAGGTCTCAGGCTTGCGGACAAGCGTTATCTTCTTTGTTTCCTGCTTTTCCTTCTGCTCCGTCTGGGGCAGAGGGAGTTCGACGGAGGCCGGAGGGGCCGTTCTGAAGCGCATCGGCACGGGGGGAAGCCCCTGAGCCTCGTACCTGAGATAGGGCGAGCTTACGATGAGCACCACGGTCAGCCACAAAAGCGCTGCCACGATCAGGATGATTACCGCATGCAGCGGGCCTATCGAGAGACTCGCAAACCATCTGACAAGCGAGATCTGAACGAACATAAAAAGCGCGGTGAGCACAAGCATTGCCGCCGGGCACCCCAGAAACTTGAGTTCGGGCGCCACGAGCCATAAAGCAAAGTATCCTGCGCAAGCTGCGCCAATATAGGCAATTCGTGAATCAGTCAAATGAAACCTCACACGTAGAGCTTTGACAAAATTATAGCACGATAGTAGAATAAACTGGAACACAATGAGGCTGAATGGGTGTTGGGTGTATGCCACAACTTAGAATAGTAATTGCAGATGATGAATCCATAATCCGGCTTGATCTCAAGAAGATGCTAGAGGAGATGGGTCACAATGTCGTAGGAGAAGCAGGGGATGGACAGAAGGCTCTTGAGCTGACCCGCGCTCTCAAGCCGGACCTCGCCATCCTCGACATCAAGATGCCCGTCATGGACGGCCTCGATGCAGCCAAGGTTATCGACGAGGAGAAGATAGCGCCGGTGATGCTGCTTACGGCCTTCGGCCAGCGCGACCTGATCGACCGGGCGAAGGATGCGGGAGTGTTCGCCTATCTCGTGAAGCCGTTCAAGGAGTCGGACCTGATGCCGGCAATCGAAGTGGCCCTCGCCCGATATCTCGAGATGCAGGACCTGGAAGCCCAGGTAGGTGATCTGCAGAATAAACTGGAAACCAGAAAGGTAGTGGATAGGGCAAAGGGCATCCTGATGGACAAGCACGGCCTTAATGAGGCCGAGGCATTCCGCAGGATTCAGCAGCAGAGCATGAACACCCGCAAGAGTATGCGCGAGATCGCCGAAGCAATCGTAATTGCACACGAAGTGTAGAATGAACCAGCAGATTTGTAAGCAAGAAGACTTGGAGGCTCTCGATATCAGGGTCGGCGACCTGGAAGCTAAGCTGCGAGATAAGGAACTCCAGGTCGAGGCCCTGAAGCAGATCGGTCAGTCAATAGGTTCGCTCTTCGAGATCGAAGAGATGCTGAAGAAGGTGGCGGACATCGTAGTCCGGGTAACCGGCACCGACCTTTGTCTCATCTATCTGCTCGACCCATCGAAGAGCGAGCTTGTCCTCATGGCAGCCAGCCGGCCCGGGGAAGGGGTTGTAGGCAAGATAAGGCTGAAGGTCGGAGAGGGCGTAACAGGCTGGGTTGCAAAGGAGCGCCGGCACGTAGCTCTGGGTAGAGAGGCCTGGCGCGACTCGCGGTTCAAACACGTGCCCGGTCTGCGCGAAGACAACTATCACTCCATGCTCTCCGTCCCATTGCAGGGAAAGAAAAACCTTGTTGGAGTCGTAAATGTGCGGACAAACCCTCCGCACGAATACACTCAGACCCAGATAGACCTGCTGAACATCATTGCCGAACAGGTGGGCGGCGCTGTAGAGAACTTCCTGCAGTATCAGCGGATGGAGAAGCGCGCTTCGCACCTCACCACACTCTCCGAAATCAGCCGGACTATAGCATCAGATCTTTACCTCGAAGAGGTTCTGCAGCTCATAGTCGCAATGACCGCAGACAGTATGAACTTCAGGATCTGCTCGGTTATGCTTCTGGATGAAGATAAGCAGGAACTGGTCATTAAAGCGACACAGAGCAAGAGCCGCGCTTATATCCGCAAGCCGAACCTGAAGATCGGGGAGAGCGTGGCTGGAAGAGCCGTGATGGAAGGAAATCCCATCACCGTCACGGACGTGCGCAAGACTCCCGGCTACCGCTATCCGGATATAGCAAGACGAGAAGGGCTCTGCTCGCTCATAGCTGTGCCGCTCAAGGTAAAGGGCAAAACGATCGGGGTCCTGAACTGCTACACGGCCAGGCCGCAAACTTTCACTGATGAGGAAGTGACGTTGCTTACCGCGCTTGCAAGCCATGCGGCCATCGCAATCGAGAACGCAAAGCTTATGGTGCGCTCGGCTATCATCCAGGAGATGCACCACAGGGTCAAGAACAGCCTCCAGACAATCGCAAGCCTTCTCAGACTGCAAATCCGCTATGGGAAGTTCGATTCGGTGGAGCAGGTACTGAACGAAAGCATAAACAGAATCCTTGCAATCGCGTCTGTGCACGAACTGCTTTCAAGCGAGAACCTGGACAAGGTGAGCGTAAGGAAGGTTGCTGAAAGCATCCTTTCGGCAACGGGACGGAGCCTGGTTCCGCCGGATAAGAACATCGACATGGAGATAAAGGGAGGAGATATTATGCTTCCTTCCCAGCGCGCGACGTCTGTGGCGCTCATCTTGAACGAGTTGGTCCAGAATGCCGTGGAGCATGGGTTCAAGAGTTCGCACAAGGGAAGCATAGTAATCGACGTGCAGGAGCACGACGACAATGTTCGGCTTTCGGTGACGAACGATGGAGAGTATCTCCCTGCCGACTTCGACCTGCGCAGTCACCGCAGCCTTGGGCTGCAGATCGTAGAGAATCTGGTTCATGACGACCTGAACGGTTCATTCAGCCTCGCAAACGACCGTGGGACTATCAGAGCTCTTGTGACATTTCCCAAGTGAGTTATGAGTTGTGAGTTATGAGCAATGAGCGATCACGTAATCCTGAACCTTTTGATCGCGCGCGAAATAGAAGGATGCGATTTGAAATCGCAGGGATTCTGTGCAGTTGTTTCGGGGAACCCCTTCCCCGAAACAACTCAAACAACTCAGCAATCAATGGCCGGTTTCGGGGTAAGGGTACCCCGAAACAACGGAAGGTATCATGTGTAAGTGTGCAATAGTTCACTGTCCGGCCCCCGGCTGCGCGGATAGCGCTGCGCGGGCCGTTTCAAGTCCTCGCAGGGCAGTCCGGTCGTCAGGCCGATGTGATAGTACGGTCTGCCACTCCATCGCAGCCTCACGGTACCTATCCTGGCACGCAAGCGCGACACCGAGTCCGTTCCTTGCGCGCATCAGTCCGGGCTCTATCAACAGTGCCTTAGCGAAGTTCCTCTGCGCGTCCGGATACATCCCCGCTCTAAGCTCCAGATCAGCCACAGCCACATGAAATTCCGCGTAGCGATTCGGGGTCTCACGCTCAAGCTCTCCACCTTTGATCGACCCGTCATAAATATGTTTGCTAACCCGATAATTCCTCCAGAGAGCTTCGTTTCGCCTCGCCAGAGCCGCAAGATCGACCTTTTGCGACTTAGGATAGATCCTATAGGTAATTCCCTCCGGCAGAAGCTGATAATCGTCCTCGAGCCGCTTGAGGATCGGGTGAGATTCGTAATCGTTACCGATACAAGCCATGTAGATTGGGCGTTCCTTTATGGTCGCCTCTATGACGTCGTAGAGCAGCTTCTCATCTAGGATTTCGGATCTACTGTATTTTTTCTGCGGCCAGCGGAACCTGCGCATGGCGGGCGAGGCGCTTGATACGGAGTCATAGTAGAACCTCGCGTTCCAATCCTTCGAGGTCCGGGACCATGCCCTGATTATGTTGCGGTGCATCATGATTATGTCGAGTCGAGCGCCTTCTACAGCCCGAGCGTAGAGCATGGCGTTGTGCGTAGCGTCTCCGCACGAAATAAAGATGGCGTCCTTTTCAAGAGTCCTGAGCGTGTTCTCGGCGTAGTCCATAACGAAGGTCGCGTCTCGTTTCTGTGCGCGGGGAAAGCCGGCAGCAGCGGTCACCACAAGAGCAAGCGGCAGGACGGCAAGAGCCATGGCTCTTGCCGTCCTGCTCCGGAGGGAGTCGGTCGCGGCGGCTATTCCGGCAGCAGCAAGAACAGAGAGTACGAGCATAGAAGGAACGTAATAGGGTTCGATGTCGGGAATCTTATAATTAATGTTATAGGCGACGTTTATTATCAACATTATGAGCAACGCGCCCAGGAGACCTTTCTGCCGCCTCCTTATCAACACCCCACCTATCGGAATAGCCCAGGCGAGATAGATAGGAAACTGGCCGAGCAGCAGTTTAAGAAACTTCAGAAAACTTTGATATACTTCAACAGGTGGAGACGAGAACATCAATACTCTGAACCAGCGTCCCGAAACGTAAGCAAGGAATCCGGTGGCTGAATAGAAGTCGCCCCATATCTCTCCCTTGCTTGCAGCCGCCCTGAGTGGTAGATAAAGATAAACGCTGAGTGGGAGCAAGAACATGGCTGCGGACTTTGCCATAAGAGCGCGATCACGAATCGCCTCCGGGCTGCGGCGAAGAATTCCGTAAAGAATGCCGGGCAGTATGAGCGCGGAGGACAGGTGATTCGTCATACACAGCCCCGCTGTGAACGCAAGATACGGTAGCAATCGGTTGTCCCTCAGCCTGTACCACTTCAGAAACAGAAAGAACTCTATCGTAAGAAGCAGCGTGCTCAGGCCGTGGACCTCTGCGCTTGTCGCGACGTCCCAGAATATGGGCGAAACAGCAAAAAGCGCGGCAGCGAAGACTGCGAACCGCTTTCGGGTGATCTCGCATAGCGCGAGGAACATCAAGGCAACTGCCGCTGCAGAGAAGATCGCGTTCATAGCGTTGATTTGCCACGCGATTGAGCCGTAGGGCATAAGGTATGTGCTGATCTTGCCGAGTATGCAGAAGAGTGGGTAGCCCGTGGTGTGAGCAATTTGCAGCTTGTATGCGGCGAGTATCAGTTCTCCACAGTCCATCAGATACACGGTGGGGCACATTGTCCAGATATACAGCGCCGAAAAGAGCATGAAAATGGCGAGCGCAATAGTCCTTTTGCCGAGCATTCGTTCACTCCTGATCCGCCAACAGTACAATTAACTTATCGGAAGATCAGTGGTTGGGGATTAGGTTGCCTGTGCGACGTGCGAACCGCAGATGGAATAAGGTGCTTAAGAAATTTGTGCTTGACAAATGGGTAAAAATGAGGTATCTGTGGCATGGTAAACCAAAAAACTTATGCAGCCAAGGAGAACAGTTCGTTTATCGGTTGAACTGATAATCTTGATAACCAGCCTGTAATTGGTGCTTTGAGAGGTTCTGCACAAATGTCACCACGTCTTCCGACAGGTGGGGTTTACTACAGGATATCATCCCCGAAAAAAATTTGAGAAAATTGTACTTGACAAACGTGCAAAATCATGGCATACATGGAGTGCATGGCCGGCCAAATTCTCGGACAGGGCTTGCTGAGGACTTGAGGGAGCAGGATTTGAAGTCACGCGAGGAGGAGCAAGATGAGAACTGACAAGAGAGTGAATCGAGGATTTACGCTTATTGAACTGCTTGTGGTGATCGCCATTATTGCGATACTGGCGGCAATACTGTTTCCCATCTTTTTTCAGTCCAAGCGGAACGCTCTGACGGCGAAGTGCTCGAGCCACTTGCGCCAGTGCACACAAGCCTGGCTGCGCTATGTGGATGACAACAATGGCCGGACGGCTCCTATTGCCAGCGGAAGATCTTTACCCTTTCCGCCATGGTGGGAAACAATTCTCCCATGGAAAAACACGCCGTGGAAAACAGGTATCCTTGCTCCTTACTTGAAATCTGCGGGGATTGCCAACTGTCCGGAATATCAGCAAGGACAAGGTTTGTACTACGTGGGCACGTATGGTTACAACTACTTTTACTTGAACTGGGGAGGGCGGATGAAGACCTGGACAATGGCAAATGCCAGCAAATCGGATGTCACCATTTCTCTAATTCAAATACCGAGCAAGACGATCTGCTTCATTGACTGTCTCGATATGGCGGCGACTCCTCCTAAGACGCCACAACCGCCGCCAAACGGCTCACCTTCGGAGCGAGTTCCGTTAGGAGCGCGCCATAACAATGGGTGGAATGTTGGCTTTTGCGATGGGCATGTAAAGTGGTACACGGCTCAACCCGGCAATCCCATTGGCAAGGATAACTATTTTTGGGCACTGGACAAGACCAAGTATTAGACTTCCGACCGCGAGGCAAGCTTCGCGTGGAAGTACAGCGGTCATCAGGATGTGACCGCCATTTGAGCGGAGGAAGCGGATAGCCGGCAGGTCCGCTGCGGAACAATGCAAAAAAGAAGGGAGGATAGAGTATTATACACAGGTTCCGTTGCTGATCTAACTCGTTGATTGCCGACATCCATTGCTGCGCTCGCGTAGTAACCATACAGCCGAGATGACTGTGTGGAAATCAAAAAGAAGGAGAAAAAAGATGAGTGGAAGATTCATTGTAGTATTAGTAGCAGCAAGCATTGCGATGCTTGTCTCTATGGTTCCGGCACAGGCGTTAGGTGCGTGGGATCTTGCGACCGATTGGAGCGATGAGAGCAATCCGGCCGGCGACTGGACGTATGGTTGGATTGATCCGGCCGGAGCTTGGACGACCTTCCCCGACCATATCCCTGTGTGGCAGTGGGCAGGGCAGCCGGCGTGGGGCGGCAATGGTTACGCTTATGGCGTTCCCGCCATGGCCAAGAGCACTGGAGTAGCCCCCGGCGCGTTTGACGTTCCGGCAGGCCGGGTATTCGGCCATACACCGACTATGACTGGAACCAACGATGGTTGGTTCCTGGCGGCCAGATGGACCGCGCCATCGGACATGTCTATCGACATCTCCGGTGGGGTGTGGGTTGCCTACCGCGACAGCCTGCCCAGAGAGGAGAACGTGAGTCTGTTCATCAATGGCGTAGCAGTGGTGAACGACGTTCTGATCCCCGTAGACGCCAATTCCGGCAGTCCCTATGCGGTTGGAGTGCAAGGAGTCGCCATCCAGGGGGGCCAGACAGTTATGTTGGCGGCCAGACATGTGGCTGGAAACTATGGGACTCATGTCGGCATGGATCTCACGATTACGGAAGTCCCGCCCAGCGAGACGGTGCTGACTCCAATATTCAACCCGGACGGCGGTGCCTACTTTGAGACTCAGCCGGTAACAATAACATGCCTGACCCAGGGCGCGGAGATCCGCTATACGACCGATGGCAGCGATCCGACAACGGGCACGATCTATTCAGTCCCGGTGCTGGTCGATCGACCACTAACGCTCAAGGCGCAGGCATTCAAGAATGGTATGCTGCCCAGCGCCGTGAAGATCGCCGACTACGTTATACAGGTGGCAACTCCGACGTTCAGCCCGGATGGGAGCGGCTACGCCAGTGAGCAGCCTGTGACGATTAGTTGCGCGACGCCGAGCGCCGCAATCTACTACACAACCGACGGCAGCGAGCCGGACGACATTACTGGTACGCCGTATTCCAACGCGATAACAATCAGCCAGACTTCGACACTGAAAGCGAGAGCTTACAAAAGTCCTCTTAACCCCAGCTTCATAAAGAGGGCGGATTACACAATTGGGTCATGGGACCTGGCTCTCAACTGGAGCGACGCGAGCAACCCGGGCGGCGCCTGGGCCTATGGTTGGATGGAAGAAGTCAGCCGAGTCTGGAGCCAATTTACTAACTACATTTCCTCCTGGCAGACCGACGGCCAGCCTGCGTGGGTCTATAACAACCTGAGCGGTATTCCTGGCATCTGTCGGATCGTAGCCGGAATCGGGGGATGGGACATTCCGGCAGGACGAGTTGGCGGCCATACCCCGAATCAAGGGCTGTTTGGTGGCACGGACCGCAACTATCTTGCGGTCAGGTGGACCGCGCCGACCGATTTGTCCGTTGATCTCTCGGGAGGAGTGTGGAGAGCATACGACGATGAATATCAGGGCACTGGAATATGGAGAGACCAGCTTGTGGCGCTTCTTGTGAATGGGGCTCCATTGATCAACGACGTGCTGGTCCCTCGGATAGACGAGGGAGTGAACTCCGGCAGCCCGTTCACTCTTGCGCAGGCCATAGCTGCGGGCGGCGGAAACGCGAGCAATCTGCTCAACATCCCGCTGTCACAGGGGCAGACGATTGAGCTTGGATTAAGGGTTTCCAACGATACATATATCGGAACCTCGGTCGGCATAGACTTTGCGGTAACAGCAATCCCCGGGACGGCAAAAACGGCAATGCCCGATTTCAGTCCGGACGGCGGCAATTTCGCGGGCCCGCAAACAGTAACGATTACATGTGGGACACCCGGCGCCAATATCTACTATACCACCAATGGCACGGAGCCCAGCGATACCACCGGAATGCTGTACAACGGCACACCCGTCGCGATAAGTCAGGATTTGACCCTCAAGGCCAAAGCTTACAAGACGGGTCTGCTTCCGAGCCAGGTCAAGAGTGCCAGCTATTCGCTCGTAGTAACTTCCTGGAATCTGGCTGCCGATTGGAGCGACACGAGCAATCCGGCCGGCGCGTGGGCGTATGGCTGGATGGACTCAAGCCTCGTTTGGACGACCTTCCCTAACCATATCCCTGATTGGATGTGGGCAGGGCTGCCGGCGTGGAACGGTCCGTACCCTTGGGGGGTTCCTGGCATGGCGAAGAGCACTGGAGCAGGTCCGGGTGACTGGCCCGTGGGGCGCGTATTCGGCCACACACCTACTGGTGGTGGAACCGGTGAGGGAGGGTTCCTTGGCGCAAGATGGACGGCGCCATCGGACATGAGTATTAACATCTCCGGTGGGGTGTGGATTGCCCTAAGCGACGCCTTGCCCAGGGATCAGAAAGTAAGTCTGTTCATCAATGGCGTACCCGTGGTAAACGACGTTCCGATCCCCGCAGCCGCCAATTCCGGCAGTCCCTACGCGGTTGGAGCGCAAGATGTCGCCATCCAGGAGGGCCAGACAGTTATCTTGGCAGCCAGACACGTGGATGGAAACTATGGGACTCATGTCGGCATGGATCTCACGATAGACGCTGTGCCCGGCACTATCAGTGCGGCAATGCCTAGCTTCACTCCCGGAGACGGCGTATATCTCGGCGGGCAGAGCGTCACAATGACCTGCGCGACATACGGCGCAAGAATCTACTATACGACGGACGGCACTGACCCGACGGAAGCCAGCACGCTCTATACCGGCACTCCGGTATCTGTTGCGTCGCCTGTGACGCTTAAGGCCAGAGCATATAGAGATACTCTGCTCCCCAGTCGCGTCACCAGCGCTGTTTATACGTTCACTATGGATAAGTCCATCAGTGAGGTCAAGAAGACGATAGCTGACGGCACGACGGTTGGCTGTGGCTCGGTGGTTGTAACGGCCGAGCTTGCTGGCGGCATGTACTATGTCGAGGAGCCTGACAGGTCGTTTGGAATCCAGTGCAGGGCTGCAAGCGGCTTCCCGGTCGGCACTCTTGTGGATGCCGCAGGCACGGTGCAGACAGATCAAGCAACCGGCGAGCGATACATAGCAGGCGCCACGCTCACAAAACTGAGCGATACCCTGGTGGATATTCTGCCGCTTGCGATGAACGGCAGAGCGGTAGGCGGCGGCGCTTACGGCCTGCAGGCAGGCATAGCGGGAGCTTCCGGCCTGAACAACATAGGTCTTCTTGTGAAGGTCTGGGGCAGGGTAGTTTCTGCTCAAGCGGACAGATTCTCCATATCGGATGGTTCCTCCACCATAGCGGTGGTAGTGCCTGATGGTGTGGAACTGCCTGCGATCGATTCGTATGTATCAGTTGCCGGCATCTCTTCTTGTGAGAAGCCGACTGGCGTGATGACTCAGTTGATAAGGGTCAGGGGTTCTGGAGACATTACAGAACTACAGGCCCCGCCTGCTCCGTAAATCGGCAATCCGAAAGCCGTGGTCAAGCAGACCTCTTGAGGAGGTATCTTGATCACGGCGGTCTATCTCCAATTCTTCTGGCGGGCAAAGGATACGTGCCGGGAGCTGTTTGTTGGGCCCTCTGTGGCCCAACATATCTTTTTCTTCCATCAGCAAAGATAAGTAGAGAGTGAGAATTATGGTGCACGCTTACCTTAATCCAACACGAACCGAAAGGTGCGGATCAAGATATATCTTAATTATCATTACCGTAAGCCTGACATTAGTTAGCTGCGGGTGCAGTTGCTGGGCAGGTTCTCAGAAGCAGGACGACAAGGTGCTTCCGGAGCGTCTGGGAACCTACTGTGTGGCCACCGTGCCCGATACGCTCGACTTGGCGGAACGCGCGAAGCTGGCGATAAACAGCATGACAGGCTCTCTCGACCCGGGCCATGACTATGAGCTTTACCTCAAGGTTGTGTACACAGCCAATCCAGCATTTATGTATCACGAGGCGACCGGCGTAGACGTCATGCCCAAGTTCGTTGAGGCGCTGCCTATGATGAGGTTGATGTCGGGAAGCACTCAGAATCTCGACATCGAGCGAAAAATGCTTCGGGCCATGCAGGCGCATGTTGAGAAAGACGGGCTATACTGGGTTTATGTGAAGGGTCGTCCCTGGGCCGGACTGGAGTGGAACCCAGCGAATGAAGACTTCGCCAACATCTACGCTAATGGACGGTTCATACTTGGAATGATGAACTGCTATCAATACGATGGCAATCCCGTATGGAAAGGGCGCATCCGCAAGATGATCGCCGGGTTGCGCAGGATCGCGAGATTCGATGAGGACATGGCCTATTTCCCGGACAGCCGCGTCGGCGATGCCTACAGCTATCCAAGGTCCGGTTATGCTTCCAGCGTTGGCCCGCCGAGCAGCGACATCGGTTTCGGGTACCACATGTACCATTCCGGCGTAATCCGGGCACTTGCCAAATGGTATGCCATGAGCGGGGACAAAGAAGCGCTCGACCTCACAAGAAAGCTGGTCAACTTCGGACGCCGTCCGAGCATGTGGCGGCCCACCATCCCGCGGGAAAGCATGAAAGGTCTTGACCCGCTGATTCACCCCGAAAGCATGGTCGGCTTCCCGCCCGGATATTTCGTGGGTCACTTTCACGGACATGTTATGTATCTGCGCAGCCTGATGGATTACGCCATTGTGGCCGATGATACCGATCTGATGGATTTCGTCCGCGACGGCTACGATTACGCCAGGAGTCTCGGCATTTCGCGGATGGGATGGTTCATCGAGGGCACTACCTGGGACTCCGGTAGAACGCACTGCGAATCGTGCTGTGTTGCCGACATGACCGCGCTCGCCATAAAGCTATCCGACGCAGGCGTCGGAGACTATTGGGAAGATGTAGACAGGTACGCTCGGAACCAGTTGACTGAGCAGCAGTTGGTCAGTAAGGAGTTGCTCAAGAGGTGCGTTGATGGTTCTCCAAAGCGCGATGTAACCCCTCCCGGAGAGACGGCTGATCGAGTGATCGATAGGACGGTCGGCTGCTGGGCCGGCTACGCCACTCCCACGGAGTGTTCTTCCACCTTCAGTATGCACTGCTGCACAGCAAATGCAGCACAGGCAATCTACTGCGTCTGGGAAGGGATTGTGAGAAACCTTGGGGACGGACTGTTCCAAATCAATCTGCTACTCAACCGGACTTCACCCTGGCTCGATATAGAGAGCTATCTTCCATACGAGGGCAGAGTGGTCATAAAGAACAAGACCGCGAAGCGGGTTCACGTGCGCGTGCCCAATTGGGTTTCGCGCAAGTACGTGCGTTTACGAGTCGGGAGCAAGGCTGTCGCCAACGTCTGGCTCAATAATTACCTTCTTGTGAACAGTCTGAAGCCCGGCGATGTTGTCACAATCGACTTCCATATGAAGGACTCAACCGTCCAGGCGACCTGGATGGATACAACTTATACCCTGAAATTTCGCGGCAATACGGTCATTGACGTATCGCCACGAAATGACACTTCACACTGGTATCCGTTATATCAGCGTATGTATATTGCACGTAAAAAGGCACCCATGGTAAGAAAGAGATTATACTTGACCGACAAGCGCATCGATGGATAGTTTGGCCCGAGGAATCCATTCCCGGGTCCATCTTCGCGGCTATCTAATCCGTCAAGCCAATCTTAGCCGGTAAGCTGGCTGTTCGATCAGAAATCCGGGTAGTGGCCTTCATAGACGTGAAGGCAGCCTGTAAGTAACAAGTTCTCTGATAGACCATATATGATCTGTCAATCCTTTGGCCATGGCTGGTGTTCGCTCGGTCCATTTACGCCGACC
>JACPPP010000187.1 GCA_016190935.1 Armatimonadota bacterium
CGCTTTTTAATAAAGCTCAAACATTGATACCGGGTGGGGTGAACAGCCCCGTAAGGGCGTTCAAATCGGTGGGCGGCCAGCCGGTCTTCATCAACAGTGGGCAAGGCTCTCACATGTTCGACGTGGACGGAAACTCATACGTCGACTATGTCTGTTCCTGGGGGCCTCTCATCTTCGGTCATGCACATCCCAGAATTGTTGCAGCCGTAACGTCCGCGGCAGAGAAAGGCACGACCCCGATCTCCAGATATCACTTATCGATTCTGGTGACTAATTCTCATCCTAAAACGCCTTGTTTGAACTCAAGCGCCCGTGGAACTGGGGAAGTTGGGCTAATGCTCCCTGGGGTGAACTGATGAGCACGGTGGCTAAGATGCGAGGTGCCGTAGGATGCATCTGCGACAGCCAGATTCGTGACTGCTTGAAGATCAAGGCGCTGCGTTTCCCAGTCTTCTATCAGGGCATCCGACCTCTCGATAGTTTAGGACGTGCACGCCTAATGGCCTATGATGTTCCGGTGAAGTGCGGCGAGGTCGTCGTTAAGCCAGGTGAATTGGTTTTTGCTGACTTCGACGGAATTGTCGTCATACCTCATCATATTGAGAACGATGTGCTTCAGTTGGCCGCTGAGAAGGTTGGCAAAGAGAACGCATCTCGACATGAGTTGCTGCGGGGCGCCACGCTGCGGTCTGTGTATGACAAATACCAAGTCCTCTAACCATCGAGAATGATATCCAGGTTCGAAATAGCCCTGAGCGCGTTCTCGTGGTACACCTTCTTCAAAACGCTATCCGGCAGGTGCAAGCCATAGATCTTCCACCTGCTGTGGCCCCAACGACCAATGTAGTCCGGATAATCGAAGTATTCATCATTGGTTTCGAGGAAGCGGAAGTAGCAGCGGTAAATATTCGTGGTGACAGGCATGTCCGCACCGAAGAGTACCCTGCCTTGATAGGCGATGAAAAAATCGCGTGCCGAATATGGCTGGCGGCCCAATTCGTCGATACGCGCCGAGAAATCGATGTAGACGTTCGGGAATCTGTCCAGGAGCTTCGAGACATAATCCAGGTCCTCCGGGTTGTTCGCCACGTGCGGTAGGATAAATGTCGTTTTCGGGTGTCCGCCAACGATCCGGTCACGTTGTTCAAGTAACTCCCACTTGGAAAAATGAGACCCATGAAAGCTCCAATGTGGAAATTCCTGCAGCGTTTGGTAGTGCTCATTTCTCTCATCCACCGGGAGAAAGAACGCGACAGGGTCCGAGACGTGAATCAAGACAGGCGCGTTTAGTTCGCCTGCCCGCTGCCAGACCGGAAATAGCCGCCGGTCGTCTACGGGGATCATCGAACCGGCGGAGTCTCTGAAGAAAAGTCCCAGTTCCTTCGTCACCTTAAGTCCGCACGCGCCGCGAGCAACATCTTCTTCCAGATGCTGGATTGCGCGATCTGTGAAGTTGTTATCTTTGAGGAGCATCGGATCACCCCACTGTGCGAAGTCCGACATTGTGAAGGCCGCGAAGCGTCCCTGATGGAGCTTGATGTAGTTTTCTACGAAGACCCTGATGTCGCGCCTCTGAATGGTGTAGCAGTTGTTTTCATAGGGCAGGATTGTGTTTCCCGTCACGTTGATGAATCCGCGGACCCCGACCTCGTCCATGACCTTAAGCATTTCCTCATGGTCGTAGTCGCCGAACAGGTGATTGTGGGCGTCTATAACTGGGAATTTGGCCTTTTCTGGGATATGACAAGGGCGCTTCAGCATCGGTTCCGGCGCGCTCACGTTCTATTCCTTTCCTCAGACGTTCTGAATGTGCCTTATGAAAGAGTCAAGCTCCGAATCTCCCTCAAGGACGCCTATTTCAAGTTCGATCTCCTCTACCTGACCCGGTTCGAGGAACGGCAGTATACCTTTTACACCAATCCACATAGTTGAACTCCAGCCTAAGGCAGGATCGCCTTAATTCCCGTCATCTTGCAGAAGTCTATCAGTGCCGGGTACAGATGTTCACCGTACCCCAGGCACGCATATTCGTTGTTCCAATTCTCAATCAGCGCATCGATGTCGCAGTGAACTCTCACGAAGCCGTGCGGCCAGAAGGGTATTCCGCATTCCAATTGTCTTTTTTCCAACTGATCCGCGGGCGGCTCGAAGACGCTTGCACGAGTTATGACCATATTGAACTCACCATCCACGCGTCCGAGTCTCGCCAGCACACCCTCCCCAACTTTGCAGACGAGCGTGACGGAAAGCCCCCCAGCCTCGCCTTCCGTAGGAATACCGTGCTCAGCGAATCCTGCTGGGCCGAGCTTGCCGGCAAGAGAGGGCGGACAGGCGCCATCTCCTATGATCTTGATTTCGCTGTTCCTCTTATCGATATGCTGCAGGTCGCCGTAATATACCGGCTCACTGCTCATCTTGGTCAGCAGCAAGACTGAAAGAGCGGTGTTGAAGTCCCCAAGGGTCGATGTGCCGTATCTGTCCTCAAGCATCATACTCTGGGCAAAGCAGGTCGCGGAGTAATCGTCTCCAAGCCCCGGGAACGACTGTATCGTGTAGAAGTCCCATTCCTCCCTTTCTACGATCTCCTTGATAGCCAGGTACAACCTGATAGACCGCTCGTTGACAAGAGTCTTGTCCGGCATTCGGCCGAATAGCTGCTTTATGCGCGGCTCCAGAGCAGATATCTTCTCCTCGGTCATCTTCTGGGCGGTTCGGATCAAATGGGTGGTGTCCCTGGAATCGATGTCCACACCGAAGGTTTTCATCCACTGTGAAGCATCTGCGACGCCACACGTCTGGCCCATGCCACGGCCTCCAAACGTTCCTATAGTGGACATATTGAGCGAGTTTTTCATGTGAGCCGCTTGACAGAAGCTTGTGATCTTCTCTATCTCGGCGGGGTTATCAGCTTCGCCATAGACGAACTTGTGAGGGATGCCGGCCTCCATCAGCGCACCATGCAGTACCAACCCACCGACAGGCCGCCAGCCCTGGGAGCCGGGATGGGTCCAGATCAGTACGCCCTTTCCTGTCATAGCAAAGTCGCGAATTGCGGCAATCATATGCGCCGCCCACACCCACGTGCCGGAAAATAGGATGACGCAGTCGACGTTGTCATCATCCTTCAACTTCTTCAAGGCGACCCGAGTCTCATTCTTGGAGGCTACAACGATATCGTGTTCGACCAAGTTGATCTCCTGGGCTTTAAGCGCTGCTTTCGCGCGTGCGACCAACTGGTCATCGATAAACGGTGTGCCCATAGGGTCTTGCAGGCCATCCTTGTGGACTCCATATACGATAAATCCTGCTGTTGGTGTAATCACTTTAGGAGATCCTTTCTTACAAGCTACTTTAGTGTCGGAAACAGTTTGAACCAAGCCTGGAAGCGTTAATCGCAGCATAGTTGATTGTGCAGGGCAGGCCAGCATAGCAGCGCTAAGAGCGCCTGAGCCCCTGGATCGCTCCCCTGGTCTTGCGCGTCAGAGTACAGTGTGCCGCTTGCAGTGAAATAAAGTATGCCCATAAGTCTCATTGGCACAGTGGACATATTGTCAACAAGATTATCCTAACAAGCCGTGGCTTAATAGTGAATGGCATAATGAGCCTTTTATATGGACTTTTATGCAACGTGTTGATATTCTATACTGGTAAGCATTCCTGCCCAGATAGAGTCCCAGTAGATATGAGAACGATAGAGACGATCCTAAAGCCGGACGTGCAGAAGATATTCGACCACTTCAGTTCCTGCTTCAACATACGAATTCTGTTTTATCTGCCCGATGGGGAAATGGCAAGTGTGGGTTTGAACCGGCCGGACTCGCTTTACTGCGAGCTGATACAGGGCAGATTGTACGGTGTAAAGACCTGCTTGGACCTGGACCAAGCCAAACGAGACGAAGCCGCTGCAAAGGGCGAGATGATCTGCTATCAGTGTCATGCGGGACTGATCGAAGCAATCAAACCGGTCTATTTCGACCAGAGTCTAGCGGGATTCATTGCCATAGGGCAGTTTCGCTCTTGCGAGCGCATCCCAGTCTGTGTGATGCGCGACTGGTGTGGGTCCTATCTGCGGAGTGACGAGCTGATGTCGGCTTTTGTGGACCTTCCGCACATCCCTCCGCAGCGGATCGACGACATTCTCGCGCTGTTCTCTATTCTTGTGGATTATATCGTAATGCAGCATCTAATCACACCCAGGGGCAATCCAGTGGTAGATAGTCTGGTAGACTACCTCGAAACCAATATGCGGGAGAACCTCCGGTTGGCCGATGCGGCTCGTCTGGTGAATAAGAGTCCATCAACCCTGTCACACCTATTTACTAAGGAGTTCGGCAAGTCGTTCAAGAGGACTCAAATCGATATCAAACTCAGAAAAGCAGAGGAGTTAATGGCAAACACTTCTGAACTGACTATAACCGAAGTCGCTGCGATGGTGGGCTATGATGACCCACTTTACTTCTCGCGAATCTACAAGAAGTACCGAGGTATTTCACCCATCATCTATCTGAGGGGATGTAGAAGCGGCCAGTAAAGTAACTTAAAGTGCCGATACCATAATGTCCCAAACAAGAGACAGGCGTGGAAATACCACAGGCCCCAACCTGGAAGTTTGACAGCGCGTTTCGGGCGCTGCTATACTTTGTCGGGTGATGCAGTTGGACTTCGAGCGTTCGCAGTCGCTTTTTAATAAAGCTCAAACATTGATACCGGGTGGGGTGAACAGCCCCGTAAGGGCGTTCAAATCGGTGGGCGGCCAGCCGGTCTTCATCAACAGTGGGCAAGGCTCCCGCATGTTCGACGTGGACGGAAACTCGTACGTCGATTACGTCTGTTCCTGGGGGCCTCTCATCTTCGGTCATGCACATCCCAGAATCGTTGCAGCCATAACGTCCGCCGCAGAGAAGGGCATGACGTTCGGCGCTTCCACAGAGGCCGAGGTCGTCCTTGCGGAGATGATCGTCCAGGCCGTTCCATCGGTCGATATGGTGAGGCTGGTCAGCTCCGGCACAGAGGCCGTGATGAGCGCTATTCGGCTCGCCAGAGGATATACCCGCCGCGACAAGATTATCAAATTCGAGGGCGGGTACCACGGCCACAGCGACAGCCTGCTCTCGAAAGCCGGCTCCGGCGTTGCTACCCTCGGCATGCCCGACAGCGCGGGCGTGCCGCCGAATCTTACCGTAGACACAATCACCATTCCCTATAACAACATAGAGGCTGTCCGTGCCGCCGTTGCATTGCACTCCAAAAGCATCGCCTGTATAATCTTAGAGCCGGTCGCGGGAAACATGGGAGTAGTGCCTCCGAAAGCTGGATTCCTCGAAGGTCTGCGGGAGATTTGCTCGGAAAACGAGATAGTCCTGATATTCGATGAGGTGATTACCGGTTTTCGGGTGGCGTATGGGGGCGCACAGGAGCGTTTCGGGGTCTTGCCGGACCTGACTACGATGGGCAAGATCATCGGAGGAGGCCTGCCAATGGGGGCCTACGGGGGCAGACGCGAGATTATGGAGTTCGTGGCCCCGTCCGGCCCGGTCTACCAGGCGGGAACTCTTTCGGGCAATCCTCTTGCCGTCGCTGCCGGAATCGAGACGCTCAGGATGCTGAAGGAACCCGGTGTATATGATGAGCTCGAGGAGAAAGGCGCCGCGCTCGCGGACGGACTGGCGGAGGCCGCAAGATCGGCAGGAGCAACCGCACACGGCAACCGTGTAAGTTCGATGTCCACGCTCTTCTTTACCGCAGAGGAAGTTTTCAACTACTCATCTGCCAAGACCTCAGACACTGCGCAATATGCCTACTTCTTCCATAGGATGCTGGAAAGAGGATTCTATTTCGCTCCTTCACAATTCGAGGCGGCTTTTGTATCGACAACCCACTCGGCAGCCGACATTGAAGCCACCCTGTCCGCGGCGCGAGACGTGTTCGAGACGATGAAGAAGTCGTAAATGTTTGCATTCTGAATCGCGAAAGACGCGAAGAAGCGCGAAGAACGCGAAAAGGGGCCGGGTGTCAGGGGCCAGGGGCCGGAGCGATTTGATCGCACGCGATCTCTTCGCTCATGATCGCGCGCGAAACAGAAGGATGCGATTTGAAATGGTCTCAACCATTTGTTGACCTCCTGAACCGCTGAAGGGATGAAACGAGCATGAAGGGATGATCCGAGGGGAGGGATTTATGGAGATTGATAAATTAATCGGGTATATTGCAGTTCGTGTCTTCCGCGCTTCTTCGTGTGTTTCGTGTTTCAACATGCCACAACATACTTACCCTGTTAATTAGTCAATCTCCATCATATCCCTCCCCAACATCCCTTTCATCTGTTCATATCAATTCATCTGTTCAGCGGTTCAGGAGTGAACACAGACGTTCAGGTCCAGCTTTATCCGGGCAGCACCAAGAATTGCAGCCGAAGTAGACATAACAGATGTCACTCACCTCTTGCGATTCTCTCCTCAACCGTGAGAAGTTCGCGGGCCGCAGCAGTTATACCGTCTTCCGCAAGGCCGACTGCAGCTTGAAGTTTCTGAGTCGAGCCGTGATCTATGAACCGGTCGGGAATGCCCAGTAACTTAACTGCGGCATTTATCTTCCTTGCTGCTAGAAGCTCCGTCACTGCGCTCCCAAGACCTCCGACGGTCGAATTCTCCTCGACCACTACGATCCTGCCGCAGTGCTTTGCTTCCTCGACAATTGTCTCCTCATCTAGGGGCTTGATGAACCGAGCGTCGATTACTCCGACTTCATATTCTTCCGACTCCAGGCCCTCAGCCGCTGCCAGCGCCGAGTAGACCAGCGGCCCCACAGCTATTATGCAAAGATCCCCTCCCGACCGCAACTCCTCTGCCCGTCCGATAGCAAGAGTATCCGGTATCCTGCTCTCATAGACGGTTGGCCCTCCTCCGCGAGGGTACCGGATGGCTATTGGGCCGTCGTGTCTCAGTGCTGTCGTGATCATATCGCGAAGCTCGTTTGTGTCTCTAGGAGCCATTATCGTCATTGCCGGAATGTGGCGTAGATAGGAGAGATCGAACACTCCGTGGTGCGTCGGGCCATCCTCTCCGACTATGCCGGCCCTGTCTATCGCAAACACAACCGGCAGGTTTTGCAGGCACACATCGTGGACGATCTGGTCGTAAGCCCGCTGCAGAAAAGTCGAGTAGATGGCAACTACGGGCCTGAAGCCTCCTGCCGCCATCCCGGCAGCGAACGTAACGGCGTGAGATTCGGCGATGCCAACATCAAAGAATCTGTCCGGGAAACGCTCGGCAAAGGGCCAAAGCCCAGTGCCATCTGGCATAGCTGCCGTGATTGCGACTATCCGCGGGTCCTCCTCTGCCAGTTCCAGAAGCGTTTCGCTGAAAGCCCTGGTGAAGCTGGCGTTGCCGTCCGCCTTCTCGATCTTTCCGTCCTCTACGGCAAAGCCGGAGATGCCGTGAAAAACTCGTGAATTTGCCTCCGCGTGCTCGTAACCTTTGCCCTTCACGGTCACTACGTGCACCAGGACCGGGCCGTGCATCTTCTTCACACTCTCGAACATCTCCCGCAGCAGATGGAGGTTGTGCCCATCGATCGGACCGATATAGCGGAATCCCAACTCCTCGAAAACCGTCGCAGTCTTTCCTCCGACCATTCGGGTGACTCCGTGGCTGAGCCCCTCCGCGGTGTGTGCTATCTGCTTCCCAATCGGAGACTTTTCCAGGGTGCTCCTGGCTCTACTCTCCATCCTCTGGTAGAACGGTGCCATTCTGAGCTTCGCGAGATGCACTGCAACTCCCGTCACATTCTGAGAGATGGACATCTCGTTGTCGTTCAGGACCACTATGACATCGGTATCGAGGTCTCGCGCGTTGTTAAGTCCCTCAAGAGCAAGCCCACCCGTAAGCGCGCCGTCGCCCAGGACAGTGACTATCGACTCGCTGGCGCCTCTCAGGTCCCGCGCCTTGGCAAGGCCGAGAGCCGCTGAAATGGACGTACTTGCGTGCCCGGCTCCGAAAGCATCGTGTTCCGATTCTTCGCGCCTCGCAAAACCGCTCAGCCCTCCGTCCTGCCTCAGACTCGCGAACCTATCCTTTCTACCGGTAAGTAGCTTGTGGGGATACGACTGGTGACTTACATCCCAGAGGATTTTATCTGTTGGGGAGTCGAAAACCGTGTGGAGGGCAATCGCGAGCTCCACAACACCGAGGTTCGCGGAAAGGTGTCCTCCAGTTTGAGAGACGGTAGCGATTATCTCCTCTCTCATCTCGGCAGCGAGTCCAGCCAACTCGGTATTAGTCAGCTTTTTCAGGTCTGCCGGTGATTCTATGCGATCTAGCATCCTTGTTCTATCATCCATCCGCTTGCACCACGTCAATTGTAGCCACTAGGCCACAACTGGTCAAGCGTCGTGTTCAAGAGGGGGTGCATCCCAGAATAAGGACGGCAATCTCAAAGGCAGGTTTTCATTATGAAAGGAGGAAAGAAAAGAAGGCGGGTGGTGCCTGTCTGGCGCATGATACCTGAACCGCGGAAGCAGGGAAGGGACGGAGACGCGGAACCGGATGGGGAGGGATTTGATGGAGATTGATAAATTA
>JACPPP010000182.1 GCA_016190935.1 Armatimonadota bacterium
CTCCAGAACCGCGGAGACGCGGAAGGAAATTGAGCTGCGGAAGGTCGGAATTCCGCGTCTCCGTCCCTTCCCCGCTTCCGCGGTTCAGGTATCATGTATCATGCGTTAGGCGGGCAATATCCGAAAGGACAAAAAAAACCCCTTCCGCGCAATCCGTACAATCCGCGTAATCCGCGTTTCAGGAGGAATATGGGCGTTGTTCTTGGAATAACAGGTGGGGTTGCCACCGGCAAGACGACGGTGGCTGGCATGTTTCGCAGTCTGGGTGCGGTTACTCTCTCGGCGGATGAAGTCGCCCGCGAGGTGCTTGCGCCCGGATCTCCTGCCGTAGCGGAGGTTATAGAGAGGTTTGGTCAGGCTGTGGCGGCTCCCGGCGGCGGAATCGACCGTTCGGCGCTGGCGGACACCGTCTTCGGAGATGAAGAAGCGCTCAGGGACCTGAACGCCATCACGCACCCAAGGATAATCTCCATTCTAAAAGAAAGGATAGAGGAGTTCCGGCGGAAGTCCAGAGAGGGAGAGGTGCTTGCTGTTGAGATTCCGCTTCTGATAGAGTGCAATCTTCAGCGGCTGGTTGACTACGTTGTCGTTGTCGCAGCGGAACAAGAGACCCAGATGAGTCGTCTGACAACAAGAGGATTATCTCTTGAGCAGGCGCGCCGGCGAATCGAGGCTCAAATGCCTGTTCGCGAGAAGTTGCAATACGCCGACTGGGTGGTTTCGACAGATGCAGGTCTGGATGATACTGCCCGGCAAGTTGAGCAGATATGGGAACAGGTGGGGAAGCCACGCAATCGAACCCAGTGAACCATGATCGGCGGCTATATCTTTCCGTTGCTTCGGACTGTATCCTGAGCCTGTCGAAGTACATCCTGAGCTTGTCGAAGGATGCTGAAGCTGGATCTATCGCGTCAGTAGTGCGAATTTCGCTTGCCTCATGCTCAGCCGTTATGCTATAGTGAAGTCGGCGGAGATGATATTAACTGTCTCGCTGTGCATCACAGGGGTCTATATGATCTCGGTTCCATTCGTTTCGATTACACCGCTGATAGTTCGGGCGATTTCGGTAGCCCGAGGAAAGTTTTTAGCCTACCGCCGAGGCCGCAGTCAGTTGTCACTGCCCGGTCTGGATGTGTCCAGGCCTCTTGGCAGACCGGGTTTATTCTATATTGCCTCTTCTTGTCCAGCCCAACCCAATGTGGCTCAGATGTAGTGTTGCCTCTACGGTGAGGTAGTTTTGCAGTTATTAAAGATCAGACTCTTAGGAGGAAGTTTTCGTTGAATCTGAGGAGATACGGAAGACTACACAGGCTAATATCGGTTGTGGCGATCGCCGCAATGATCGTACCGCTGTTCTTAGCCGTTTTAGCGCCGCAGCGGGCTGAGGCGCAGATATTGACGCCTATGCAGGTCGGCGTAGTGGAGTTCCGCAACGACTCCGGCGTTCAGGGCGATCTGCTGGCGCGCTTCGCGACGGATGCAGTCGTTATCGAACTCAGTAAGTCGAACAGGTTCGATGTAATTACGCGGTCTCAACTGGAAACCCAGATGAAAGACCTCGGCTTCGCCCCGCCGCTCTCCAAGGTAGAGCTTTCCAGGCTGGGGGAGTCTCTTGCGGCGGAGTCGATGATAGAGGGCGCGATAAAGGCTGTCGAGGTGCGCGGGGCCGGAGCAAGCCGCCGCGCTGCGGTCACTCTGGTCGTCAGGATGGTCGATCAGGCTTCCGGTGAGGTGGTCAACGGCGCGATCCAGACCGGCTTCAGCAACGTCCGCGTTGGCTACGAGGCGGATGACGACAAGCTGATCACAGAGGCGATAAACAACGGGGCCTATCTTGCTGTCAAGACCATGATCGACTACATCATCCCTGAGGCTACGGTTCTAAACACAATTAGAACCAATGAAGTCATGCTCAACAAAGGCGCAAGGGATGGCATAAGGGCCGGAATGCGGATGATCGTGACCCGCGAGCGGGAGATCATCGGAGAGTTGTCCGTCCGTGATGTAGATCCCGACAACTCGACGGCGCTGGTTACCAAGGCCATGCGCGGCATCAGTCCGGAGGATAAGGCAAAAGCGGTATTCGATATGCCGGAAGTTGCGCGGGTGAAGGCTGATCCGGGGACGAGGAGCGGCTCTCCGCCCGTAGCGGGCAAGAAGTCGAACAGCTTTGGCAAGTTGAAGAATGTCCTGCTGGGCGCTCTGGCGCTTTTTGCAGTCGCCAGTATATTCAATTCGAGCGGCACTGAGAGTGTAGGTAGCGTTACCGCCGAGGCCGGACTTTCTGGCTACGCGCTTCCGGTAGAGAGCGGGACGGCCGGTGTGAGAGTCAGGTGGGATGCCGGTAAGCTCAGCAAGGGAAAGAATGTGCTGGAATACCACGTCTGGCGTAACGACGTCCCAGGCCCGGTGCTCGTGGCTAACGTTGCCGAGGGCGAGTCGTTCGACGATGCGACCGCGCGAAATGTCAGTTGGTCGAGTGCAAACAATGAGACACACGCCAGGACCTCCGGGACGACGACGGTTCCCGCTATGAATCTCGGCAGGCCTTATAAGTATTATGTTTCCGCACTCTACTTGGTTGAGTCTGCCGGTGGGGCCCAGTACTTTGAGACCGACCGGAGCGCTACAGGACAGGCGACGCCGATAGCGCAAGTCCCACAGGTGGACCTGAGGCTTCCACAGGCCATGAGCCAGCAGAACTTGCAGCAGGTAACGTTCGAGTGGCTGTCGCGTCGCGGCGCTGATACGTATGTGGTTGAGGCATCGACTAATTCGACCTTCAGTAATCCGGAGTACGTAAGCAGCCCGGTGTATTTTTCGCCTCTATCGGACGGCCAGCCGGTTAGGCTCGAGGCGAAAAGCGCTCTTGCCTCAAAGTTTAGCAATGTGTCGTCTGACCAGCCGATATGGTGGCGGGTCGGCGCCAGAGCCAGCACGGACCGTCCGGGGCCTATTCCCGCCGATGGCAGGTCTAACATGCGCTACGTTTACAGCGAAATCAGCCGGTTCTATCCGGTAGAGATGCCGCCGCCACTGCCGCAGTGAGCAATGAGCAATGAGTGAGGAGTGATTGACGTTGTATCGGGACACCCTTGTCCCGATACTA
>JACPPP010000183.1 GCA_016190935.1 Armatimonadota bacterium
GCAACGAATCACGAAGTCCCCCTTCGGGTACTAATCTGGAGTCAACATGGGCGGGGACTAATCTATAGTCGGCGTAGGCCGACTTCGTGCTCCTGTTGCTGCGAATTCATTCGCCGGGATGTTGCTTTAGTTTGACTTTACGCGGGCATCTCGTCTATGATCGAAGGGTGAGGTAGAGTCTATGCAGGGCGATCAAGATGTGGCGAAGCCGGAGCGCCAGACTCCGAGATACTGGCGCATCGGGTTTGTCGGCTGTTCAGTAATCATTGTCTTTCTCGTCGGGCTTTTAGCTATCGCCACTCTTGCAGTGTATAGAAGCCCGTATTATAGAAGCGTCATCAATTGCAATCGCCGGATCGAGAGCGCAGGCGCAGCGCTCGATCGCTACGCCATAAAGAACGACGCCTACCCTGAGAGCTTAATGGGTCTGGCGCCCGACTATCTGCCAGCCGATGAACTTTACTGTCCGCTCGTCACCGACCACAGCGCCGCCTATTCATACTTCAGACCGGCAGTCGATA
This sequence comes from Armatimonadota bacterium, assembly GCA_016190935.1. Classification (GTDB taxonomy): domain Bacteria; phylum Armatimonadota; class UBA5829; order UBA5829; family DTLH01; genus JACPPP01. The sequence continues at coordinate 522 of JACPPP010000183.1, forward strand.
CCCCAGACGGCGCTGTAGTGCTGGAATGCAACCGGCACAGAATGAAGTCCAACGTCCCACCGATCATAATACGCTATCTCAAGAGGCGCGAATAACGCGAAATGACCCCGACTTACTGCAATACGTCCGATTAAATTATCAACGTTCATCATCTCCCAGTCCATCACGCTCTATCGAGGTGGAGGCCCGATCAAGGGGCAGTGCCGAGGCAGATTCACTCTTATAGATGAGTTCTTTGATCAGATCTTGGTTTGCAGTTCCAGTCTTATCCTCGCCAATCTGCGCTCCTCGTGAGGAGATGTGAACTCGTCACCCTGGATATATCTCGCATAGACATCCACATCCTTTGCCAGTTCGTCAAGAGGTGTTCCAGTCGTCTCTTTCTGGCTGTGATTGCGAACGGACGAGGCAAGTTTCTCTATCTCGTCCGGAGCAAAGCAGCCCATGCCGGTAAGCAGCCTTTTAGCCGGCTCGTAGCCGGTCTCGGCATGCCCTTCAGTCTTTCCACCGATGATCCGCCCGATGTTCTGGATAGCTGCAGCGCATGCGGCAAGATCAGGATCGATCTTGCGCCGCAGTGCGAGCATCTTCGCATACCGGATCGATTCATTCATGTGCTCATATTCCCAGTCGAGGTCCCGGTCACGATCCAAGTCCCTGTCCTTTTGTTCGACCAAAAGGATTTCAATAGCGTGCAGCACCTGCGGAAGTCTGTGCCTGTGCGCTTCAGGCTTTTTTAGTTTTTGCAGGAACGACACCTGCACCACCCCCCATCCTTAAGGATCATACATTATTCTACCGCAACCTGCCAAACCTGACGCATTCTCTCCCATCCGATAACGAATAATTCTACGTCAGCAGCGTAAATACCTCTTTTGCGGCAAATCTGTGAGGTCTTCGCTGTTTAGCAAACACTCTCCGCGGGTAAGGCTCAATAGTATTTCAACCACAGGAAAAGGAGGCAGATGTCACTATGGTAGTTGCTGTCCCCGCCGAAATCACGGCTAAACAGCTTCCACAGTCCCTGTTCGAGATGGATAGTATCTCAAGGAACCAGATCGAACAGCACTACACGCTTTATGAGAACTACGTCAAGAAGACTAATGAAATCCACAGCAAGCTTCGAGACGTAGATCGAGAGTCGGTCAACCAGAACTACAGCGAACTTCGCGAACTCAAGGTCGAGCTGAGCTTCACGCTCGATGCCGTAAAGCTGCACGAGGCGTACTTCTTCAACCTGGGAGGAAAGGGAAGCCGCCCGAACAGCAAAGTTGCCGATCTTATCAACAAGAGCTTCGGCTCACAGGATGCCTGGGAGAGCGATCTTAGGGCAAGCGGTATGGCTGCGCGCGGTTGGGTTATAACGGCCTTCGACTTCGACGACAACCGCCTGCACAACTACATCGCCGACGATCACAACACTTACGGAATCTGGAACGCGCTTCCGGTGATTGTCCTCGACTCCTACGAGCATGCCTACATGATCGACTACGGCATAAAGCGCCCGCCGTATATCGACGCATTCCTCAGGAACCTCAACTGGGACGAGATCAACAAGCGAGTAGACGGTATAACGTTCGGCGCTGAACCAAGGCCATCAATGTGAAACGTAAGACGCAGGGGCTGGGAAGCCCCTGCGCGAAACCAGGTAGTGCCTACGTAACGCGTGATAGCAACAATACGTTATAGTTCAGCACAAAGTTCAGGATTACGCGAAGTGGAAGCCCGTGTACGACGAGCATCAGCCAACTCGAAAAGCCTATGGCATAAGATGTGAGCAGCTATTCCGTGTCTCTATTCCTTCTGAACCGCTGAAGGGATGAAATGAGAATGAAGGGATGAACCTGCGATGGGGAGGGATCCTACGATGGGGAGGGATTTCAAATCCCTCTCCAACATCCCTTTCATCCGTTTCGTATGCATTTCATCCGTTCTGCGGTTCAGGTGCCAATAATAGAGGTACTGATCTCGCGGGGACTCCTGGCCCCGCGAGCAAGGACCGTCCAGGGCCTCCCGGCCCTTATAAACAACTCCTCTACCAGATAACAGGCTGGACTTCGATTACCCCGCTCCTGCGATCGTAGTAGTCATCAATCACGACCTGGTGCGATATCTGATCGCACCCGAAAGGGAATCCCTGCGATTTCAAATCGCATCCTTCTGTTTCGCGCGCGATCAAGGCACCAATCTGAAATCTGCAATCTCAAATCCGAAATCCCGCTAACCCCCAAACCCCGTCACCCAACCCCCAGCCGAAGCAGGGTTTACCCGTCCACGCCTGCGGGTAATGGAGTCAAGAGAATGCATGATGAGGAGTCTATCGAAAGTCTCGAGTTTTGCGGGGGCCCTTTTTGAGCGGAAGCTTCACTTTGAGTTTGAGATGGTTCCACTTACGGTGAACCGTCCATCTCTCCCACAACTGCTCGCCCTGATTACAACAGAGGCGGGCCGTATTTTTCCGAGGCCGTCGGTCTCCGGCCTCCCATCCGTGCTTCAGCTTGAACCGGCGAACGTGTGTAATCTAAGCTGTCCGCTTTGTCCGTCCGGGCGGCGGGCGCTCTCGCGCCCGCTCGAAATGATGCCGCTTGATCTGTTCGATCAACTAATGGTTGAACTGGGTGGAGGACTTTCGCTCCTTATTCTCTGGGGATGGGGCGAGCCACTGCTGCATCCACAGTTGCCGGAAATGATCCAGTCGGCCAAAAGATACGGAACGGCCGTCATCACGAGCACGAATGGCCAGCTAATGACCTCTGATCTGGCGGACAGATTGGTTAGGAGCAGGCTGGACGCCATAATAGTAGCCGTAGATGGGGCAACGGAGGAAACCTATCGGAACTACAGGGTGGGAGGCAGCCTGGAAAAGGCGCTGGGTGCCCTGGACATGATCCACGAAGCGAAAGCCCGAAGGGGGTCTTCAACTCCGCTGGTCAACCTGAGGATGGTGGTGACGCGGAGCAATGAGGAGGAGATTCCGCTTATGCGCGAGATCGCTATCCGGCACAGGGCGGACCTGCTCACATTCAGAGGCGTGTCGATGACCGACCTCTGGGATGATGAAGATGACAGCCGGTACGTCCCCTGCGATTCGTCGCGTTCCCTTTACCGCTACGCCGGCGGAAACCGCGTCAAGACGGGGGAATACGTATGCCGGAGGCCGTGGAAAAGGGCCACTGTGGCCTGCGATGGTTCTGTAGTGCCGTGCGAGATGGACTATGCAAACTCCGAAGCTTTTGGAGTTTTCTCTGCGGATAGTTCTTTTGCGAGGATCTGGAACGGAGCCAGCGCGCGGAAGTTCAGGAGGGCCTTTCTGCGAGACCGTATGCAGTTCGAGTTCTGCGCGCGATGCCCATTTAATGACCGGGTGACAGAGGACAGCACTCTTGAGAGATATGAAACAAAACACGACCTTTTCGATAATAATCTACGCTGAGCACGAGCCGGAATCGCTCGCCGTCACGCTCCAGAGCATTGCCGATCAGTGGTACCCGTCTGATCTGGTGGAGATTATTGTGCTCGACAGCGTGGATAGCCGAGAGCGGCAGGGGGTCGCAACCGCCTTCGGCGCAGGGTATGTGGTCCCGAGGCTTCCAGGCCGAGCGGTTGCCTGGAACGAAGGGGTGGCTTTGGCAAAAGGTGATGTCGTAGTCTTTACGGACGACGATTGCCGACCGCAGCCCGAGTGGCTTGCACAGTATGAGAGACCGCTGGCGAGAGGAATCGCAATGGCGGGCGGGCCGGATAAGGTTCCTGAAAGTGCGCCGAGATTTCTCAAGTATCTGGACTGTGTGCTGACGTCGTTTGCCGGTTCTGCGGGCCTGCGCACGACCGGCAAGAGGGGAGACGCTTACTATCCGCGCCACTGGAACATGGCGCTGCTGCGAAGGACAGTCGTGGAGCTTGGTAGTTTCAACGAGAAGTTGGCGGATGCCGTAGAGCTGGATTTCGCCAATCGGGCCAGAACTGCAGGGCATGCGGTCGGATTCGTGCCGGGGGTGGCGGTGCTGCACGCAAGGGAAACCGATCTTTTCGGGTTCCTGCAGCGCAACGTCCGTCTTGGGTGGGTCAGAGCGAGCCTTCCGCGGAAGCGCCTCATCTACGCGGCTCCAGCACTTGTGGCCGCAGGCGCACTTGTCCTGCTCGCTGCAGCACAGTTTGTCCCGAGCGCTCGCGCGGTTTTAGCGGCTGCAGCGGGAGCTTACGGAGCACTGGTCTTTGCGTCCGGGATTCGTTCATCACTGCAGATGCGCGACCCCTTGGCTTTTGTTGTTGTGCCGCTGCTGATCTTCCTGCAGCATCTCACCCACGCAGTGGGTTATGGAGTTGGTATTGCAGCCGATGGACTCACACGCGTTGGAGAATTTGGCAGAGGTCTCAGTTGTCGTTCCGGCATATAACCCGGGGCGTCAGCTTCTGGACTGCCTATCGTCCCTCGCGGGTATGGACTACCCGTCGAGCCGTCTCGAGGTGATTGTAGTTGACGACCGCTCAACCGAGGACGTTGGCGGAATTGTATCGGCACATTTCCCGCAGTTCGGGGTGGTCAGAAGAGCAGAGAACGGGGGATGTGACGCTGCCAGGGAGGATGGTATACAGCATGCCTCAGGTCGAATAATAGCTCACACCGATACTGATTGCATAGTCTGCCCTGAGTGGGCTCGCAGGATAAATGCGAACATCCAGACAGGCGCGCCCGCGGCGACGGGCCCTGTGATCCATGAGACCGGGCTGCGGGCCCAACTCGTCGCGATAACGCAGTTCGGTCACTCGCAGTGCGGTAGCAACGGCCGCACGGATATATTCCCCGGCTGCAACTTTGCCATTGCGCGGGAGATTCTGGGGGAATTCGCCTACCGGCAGGAACGACTCCGGGATGGCGCCGACCGGCTCCTATCATGGCGGATTGCATCTGCAGGCCTGAACATAACCTATGACACTCAGATGATAGTACACCACTACCCACCGCTTCAATTACGGCATCTCCTGAAACGGTATCTGCAGTACTCAAGAGTTACGTACCACCTGCGGGTAGTGGATCGACGTCTTCCGGGAGGCCGGCTGGTGGGTCTCGGCCCGGCGACTCCCTTTCTTCTTGCGGCTGCGAGACTTATAAGAGACTACGAGCGGCTTATCTGTCTATCCTTCACCCGCAGTACTCCTCTCTACCTCGCTCTCCCGCTTGCCGCACTCTTGCCACTCATCCGCGCCCTGGACGCCTGCGCGATGCTGGGCACACAGGTCGACAGCATCAAGCAAAGAAAGCATAAGACACATGACAACTAAGTATACCATTTCATAAGTTTGATAATGTATCTATCATCCTGAGCAACTTTTCACGTCACCCTGAGCATCTTCTACTTGTCATTTGTCACTTGTCACTTGAGGTTTTTGACTTTCCCTCCTGCTAATGGGTAATTCGGGGGAATCGGTTGTAGCAGGCGATCACGTGGCCGTAAAAGTATTCGACATTATAACCATATTACACTTTACATCAATTTTTGTGCATGGTAAAATACTATTGAGCTTGAAAAAAACGGCGAATGTGGAATAGAAACCTCGGAATATGCGAGGAGCCAGTCCTGATTCTTGTCTGCTCGCGTTTTCCAATCCTCACTTCCTCTGGTCGTCGGCATACATAGCCGCATTTTCTCATCTTGCGGGTGGATGGAGTACGAGAGGCGCTCCTCCCGCAGAACTCGGTAGTCTACACATGAAACTTATACAGCGAAAGTCTGATTACCCACAGCGGGTACGCCTTTTTCTCTTGGCTCTCTTCCTCATAAGTCTCACGATCGAATCATTTTCAGCCGTGAACAGGAGCATAGCGTATGAGAAGCGCTGGGTGGCCAGCATACCTGCCCACGTGGTCACCGTCAACTTGAACGATACGAGTGTGAGGCTCTCGCCAGTGCTGCCCCGCTACGGGATCGGCAGAGCCGAGTCCTGGTCATCTATGGTCGGACGCGCGCGCCCCACGGCGGCTATCACGGGCACCTATTTCGATACCAGATCGCTTCATCCGGTAGGTGATATACTCGTCGATGGCACACTCGCATGTAGAGGCGTCGTGGGAACTGCGATGTGTATTGATAGTGATAATAGAGTCCGGTTCATCCCGACCAAGCGCGGCAGGATAAGCGACTGGTCAGAGTATCAACATGTGCTGGTGGGCGGGCCGGTGATCGTCTGGGAGGGAAAGGTATCGGTTTATCCCAAGGCACAGGGCTTCAACGATCCCAGCCTGTTTGCAAGGAAAGCTCGAACCGCGGTCGGTATTACACGACACAACAAGCTGTTGATGGTGGCAGTCAGCCGACCCGTGTATCTTAGTAAGCTTGCCAAGGCGATGAAACAGTTGGGCGCGGTGGACGCGATAGCTCTCGACGGCGGCGGCTCGACCGCGTTATACTATAGAGGTAGGACGTTTCTGAAACCTAGCAGACGCTTGACGAACCTCCTTGTGGTCTACGATTCGACGTCCGGATACGAGCAGGTGCGGCATCTTCTTGCCCCTGCCAGCAACAGGTTGGCGACACGTCGCGAGTAAGATTGTATATTTGTGTTTTCTCGGTGCTAATACCCTGTTCGGGCAGCTTCTTAGTGCCGAAAATCAAGTGTAGTATAGTTCGGCGGTGCAGAAATGAAAGAATTAGCTCATGGAACGCTTCATCTAGAGCATGAACAGACACGGGCCGAGAGGCGGAAGAGAATCGTAATCGCATCTAACGACCGAGCGTTTGCCGAGTCGCTGCGAAGCCATCTTGCAGTGGAGTTCGACGTCTTGCTGGCGAGGAATGGCGGCGAGGCTGCCGCGAAGGCACAGGCGGTCTCGGTGGATGTTGCGATCGTCGATCTTGGCTGTCCGATTCTTGGCATTTCGGCATTGGCCCGGCTGAGGGACCTGACGCCCATGCCCGTCATCTGCGCACTGGTGATGCCATCTGCCTCCTCAGCGCAGTCGCAATTCGACTTCGATTACGTCCTTGCGCGCCCGAAGACCGGGGCTGATCTTCCCGACCGCATCCGTTTTATTCTGGCGAGATCGGCGAGCGATGAGCGATGAGCGACGAGGTAACAGGTAACAGGTA
>JACPPP010000189.1 GCA_016190935.1 Armatimonadota bacterium
TGTGATTCCGGGTGTGTAATCTACTCCTATGCTGCGGAACTAAACTGGCATGAATCCGTTAGTCTTTCCAAAACCTGCCGTTCCCGCAGCATATAGAAGAGCCTGGACAGCACCTGTACGGGACCTTGCAGAAGCATAGTGCATGATTACACAGTTGGTCCGGCCCCCTGCGGGGCCGTCGTCGGTTTTTCTGTATTGTACTGTGGTAGGCAGTACCTTCGAAGAGATGCACTACCGTACTGATACAAATGTGCAGACCTGCAAATACAGAAAAAGCAGTCCGACGGAACAAGAGATGGGTAAATGCATGATAACCACTGAGGAATCGCGCATGAAGCCAAAGGCTTCATCACAATGAATGAAGATAGGGGTCGGAGGCCCTGGCTGATAGCTGATGGCTGGAAGCTATTTTCAGAGGATGGTGATACGTATGGAGCGAGTGCAGGAACATAGTTTGCTGCGGGATTTCAGGCTCGAGTCTGGAACAGGCGAAATCATCAGCCCGATGGACTTTAGGGGCAGGCGGAACCTTGTGATCGTATTCTTCGATCCAGGCTGTGAGCAATGCAGAAGGTTTCTCAGCAATACGGCCGAGCGCTACGGTGACTATACGGACCTTAACACTGAGGTTCTTGCCGTCGGCGAAGCCGGAGCCGACCAACTCCGGACCCTTGCGAACAGTATGGGACTACCCTTTATCGTCCTGGCAGACCCGGATGGGTGCGCTCTCAGCCGTTACGCCCAGTCCGTGCCGGCTACGTTTGTGGCCGACAGGTATGGGGAGGTTCGACTTGCGTATTCTGGAATGGAGGCAGATCACTTTCCCGACCAGGAGGTTATACTCTCGCAGCTTGATCTGGCCGAGCTTGAATGTCCTGAGTGCGGAGCGCCCACCTGGTTTCCGTAGTCCCTCCCGAGCTGAGTCTAAGGTCTAAAGTGTAAAGTCTCAAAGTCCGCAGCATGCCGCAATGACATGACTTTTCGAACTTTAGACTTTTGACTTTACACTTGTCACTTTACACTTGACACTTTCGTAAGTTCCGTGTTGTCGTGATTACTTCCAGTATCGGTCCTCGGCTATCCTCGCCGCTACGTCTACGTCGTAGAACTCGGCAATCGGCTCAAGAATCTCCGGGTTGTTCTCCCAGACGGTCTTCGCTGCCTGGCGGACTACATCTACCCCTGCCTCAGTCATACAGCCGAGCGGGGACCTGCACGGGCCACAGGGCATTCCCAGCGCGTTCATCAGGGTCTTTATCGCCAGAGGGTTGCGGTATTTGTCCACGACCTTCACCCTTCGTCCGTCTGGGAGGGTGCGCTCATTTTCGACCTTGACAGTTACAATTGAAAACAGGGGAGCAAGCGCCTTCTGCATAGCCTCCGCCCCGGCCTTGTCCCCTGACCGGGCGGCTGCGACCATCTTCTGTGTCGCTCCGGGAGCGATGTTACTCGTCACGGAGATCACCCCGTTTGCGGCTATGGCCGGATCGACCAGCATCTGGTAGGTCAGGTCATCATCGCCGGAGAGTATGGCAAAGTCCTGCCCGCAGAGCTCTCTGGTCAGTGCCATTCTTCTCAGATCACCCGTCGCCTCTTTGACAGCCGATATATTGGGATGCTCAGCGGAAAGTATGGCGAGGTCTTCAGGCGCAAGCGCAGTGCCCGAACGACCAGGTATAATGTACGGCACAATCGAGATCTGCGGGAAAAGCCGCGCAACGGTGGAATAGTACTCGTCCCTCAATTCCTGAGAGGATGGCCCGTTATAGTAACAGTCCACCATCAACACATCGCCTGCCCCGGCGTCCGCCGCGTGCCTTGTGCTGGCGATGCACTCTTCAGTGGAATTGCTTCCGGTGCCCGCGATCACATCAACTCGCCCTGCAGTCACATCGAGAGCGCGTTCGATTATCAGGTTGTGTTCCTTCCAGCTCAGCGTCGGGCTCTCTCCCGTAGTCCCGGTAGGTACTACGCCGGTTATTCCCTGCGATATCTGGAACTCAACGTTCTTCTTCAGCCCCTCGTAATCGATCATACGGTCGGGCAGCATCGGCGTTACGAGCGCAGTATAGGCGCCTTCAAATCTCATCTCAGCCTCCGGTTGCCGGTTTGGTCGAATTACATTTTACGCCAATACTTCCCATCTTGGCAACGGCAATACATCGAGGGCTGTCAGGGCCTAAGTACACTATTTCGTAAATACGCTGACGTTGCGGCTGTTGAAGGTTGAATGTTGAGAGAAGGGAAGTTCCCTGTCACTCAACCCTCAACACTAAACACTCAACATTCAACCCTTAGCCCGACTTTACGAAATAGCTGCCCAGAACCGGGTTTGAGGGAGCTGCATGTGCCCCAGGTCTCGGTTATTTGAGCGTGATTTCGGTAAGCGGGAAACCGACTTATATAGTATGACCTAACATGGCTAGCTTAATCAAGAAAACAATCAAGGGGCATCAATACTACTACGCCAGGGAATGTCGCCGGGTGGGCGGCAAGCCAAAAATAGTATGGCAAAAGTATCTTGGCCGCGCCGATGACATCGTCCACGCGCTCACACAAGCCACTTCGCCTTCTCCCCAGGAAGCGAACGTTGCTGAGTTTGGACTAAGTTCGGCACTCTTCGATATTGCCGACAAGCTCGGTCTGGTCCAGACAATCGACCGCTGTTGCCCAAAAAGGGAGCAAGGCGCCTCCGTCGGCGCATACATGTTGCTTGCAGCCATCAACCGGTGCTCGAGGCCGACAAGCAAGAACAAAATCGCCGAGTGGTATGCGAGCACCACATTGCGCCGACTAATGCCCGTGCCGACTTCGGCCTTGACCAGCAAGAAGGTCTTCGGCAAAGAGCACGTAGTCTGCCTTACCTGGAGCGAGGAGCTTTACAGGCGCCAGATGCGTGGTCTGCACCTGCAACTATCCAAGAGGATAACCAAGCTGAAAGCTTTGCAGGCAAAACTGCAGGCCAGATACGAGGGTTTGGTCCGAACCGGTCGGAAACCGACCGTGGCAGCCGTGGCGCGTTACGCTTCCGGTGTCATCAAAGGAGAGCGCATAGAACAGATCATCAGCTATAGCGTGACCGACCACGACGGGCAAGTCATATTCGACTACAGCGTCAATGACGAGTCCCTGTCCCGAATCGCTCAAACGTATTTTGGCAAGAACATTCTCTTCACCGACCGGCAGGACATGGATGCTCAAAGCATCGTGGATACCTACCACGCCCAGTATAAGATAGAGGATGCTTTCAAGCAGATGAAAGATCCCCATCACGTGAGCTTCTGGCCGATTTACCATTGGACTGATCAGAAGATCAGGGTCCACGCTTTCTACTGCGTCCTTGCGCTGACCCTTTCTTCGCTCCTCAGCCGCAGGATCGAGCAAGCAGGCTTGAAGCTCAGCCCGGCAGAGGTCTACGAACAGCTCTCCGATATTAAGGAGGTGCTCCTTGTCTACCCACGCGCCAAAGGCAAACCTAAGGTCGTGGCGACAACTAGTGGGTCACTTGCAACGGTATTTGGCATGAATGCGTATTCTCTTGTGTATAACCAGATGGCGTGATTGCATCTGATGCGGGAGAATAGCTTAGAGTTATGGCTTATGGTCAGAAA
>JACPPP010000190.1 GCA_016190935.1 Armatimonadota bacterium
GATTCGAACTGGTTCACCCCCACATGCGTGGGGAATACCCTAAGATGACTAAGATGTGGCCCGGCGCACCAACCATAGGCCCTCCATATTCACTGTTTCGCGCGATATGTCGCCAAATGTTCTTATACTGAAACCCTGCTCAGTCTTGCTGCTGTAAATCAGCATCCCGGCGCCGCCGCGAGCAGATTTTATGGCCTTCTCCCACAGCTTGTCCCGCACCATTCCCGACAACTTGCCCACAAATACGCCCGTCCTCGGCTCTATCATCCAACGGCTTATTTCACCCCGCAGACTCGCAGGCACTCTCTCAAGCATAAGCACTACCATATTCCAGCCTCCATCGGCTTAGCCGTCTTGTTCGGATGACGGCGTCCACAGATCTGCCGGAAGAGCTTCATCCGTGTCAAATATGCTCGGCTCGTCTACATCTTCAGGCTCACCGAGCGCCAGCCGTATGTCCGGTATGATCCTCTCCACCAGCTTCGATTCCCGGAACATATCCCGGCAGGCCAACCGCACTTCGCGTTCGAGTTTCGGCGGCGGGTCCGCCGCTGTCTTGAACGCGAGCGGAATCGTCAAGTCGACCTTGTAAAGGTCCGCGATGTCGTACACGAACGACAACTGCTTACCCGTGTGGATAAACCCTATAGCAGGGCTGTAGCCGGCTGATAATATAGCCGCATGGCATAACCCATAAAGACAGGAGCTTGCCGCCGAAAGAGCGCGGTTGACTAGATCGCTCGATTCCCAATTAAACCGGTCGTAGCTGCGTCCGGACCATGCCACTCCGCTTTCCTCGCTTGCCTTCGCATAGGCGGTTCTCACTCGCGAGCCTTCCATACCACGAAGCTGTTCGACGGTCAGGTCATCGGGTATATCTTCAACAAAGCGCATGCAGTACATTCTCCTGACCACCTGCACCCGCGTAGCCTCATTCGATGCCATCCTGGCCTGATATAGAAGCCGCCGGGCACTGCGCGTTCCACCCATTCCACACGCATAGAACCTGACGTTCTCTTCACCGCACCATATCACCAGGCAATTGTTCTCGGCAAGAACGGAAACGGCGGCGTGCGTTATGTTCGTGCCCGGACCGAGCATCAGAACAGCAAGCGCGGCCGCGGGCACTGGCGTCATTCCATCCGCATCGTGAAGGGCGATAGCGTTCTCATGCCTGTCTATCCGAACGTGCTCTACATATAGGAACGAAAGGCTATCACGGAACTTCGGCAGCAGGTGAAGGTCCTTAATCCTTGTATCACGCCTCATAGTATCACGCCTCATATCGCATTACCTCAGAGGGGCTACCGAGAGCAGCCCGAAACCAAAGGCTTTACCTGGCCCGATCCCACATATAACGGCATTACGGAAGGCATCAGCATCGGTAACTTCGAGAATGCCTTCGTAGCGGACAGAGAACATCCGGACGGCGTCTTCCTTCTTCTCCTCTTTGAGATGCTCCTGGGTAACGCGTTTCTTGCTCATATAGATATAGCCCGGCTGAATGGTGGTGGAATCCTTGTCAATGGAGAACCCCGCCGGTTCGGCCCGGCGGGCGAGCCAGTCAAGCAGTCGGTCAGCCGGCACAGGAACGCGCTTTCCTTTCGGAACGAGCTTTCCTTTCCGTTCCACTTTAATAGGCTTCCATTTCCCTTCGACAGGCAGGCCATTTGCTCCGAGCGAATTCTCATACAGCCTTCTGGTCGGATTCGCCACGAGACGGAACTTGAGATGCTGTCCCGTTATGAAACAGGGATCGAATAGTTTCACCTCCGGCTCGGCGGCGAGAAGATAACGCGCGTTGCGGAAGGCATATTCCCATTTGGGTTCTGCGGCGGACTGTACGAGGATTATGGCTCTGCCACCAGCCTGTGGATCGATACGAAAAAGGATGCCAGCGTCAGAGCAACGCGGCCTATGCACGTGCGCCAAAGCACGCGGCTCGACCTCGGTTTTGTTTCTATCAGCCAAGTGACGCTGCTCTGGAAAGTCAGCAGGTACGTAAGGCGCAAGGAAATCAGGGTCATCGTCCCTTCGGGGCCGGGACGGAAACGCCATGCAAAGACGTTGATGGACGTGATAGAGGTTCCTAAGCCACAGCCGTCCGGGCCTCGGGCGGTCGGGGTTATCACCCACGTCAATCAAAAGACAGGACAGGTACATATTTATTCCACCTCCTCCGCGGCAAGACGCCTGCGTCGCGTCTCCAGCGAGCGGAACTTGATGATCTCTTCTCGCTTTTCAATGATCTTGTTGCGCCAGCAAGGGTCTTCGGGATTGATTCGGTCTATTCCCATGCCCAGGCCGTACTCGATCATAGTGACAGCATCATGGCATAGGCGGCAGAGGGAACGCAGGTCGTCTTGCGATTCGTTCCCACCAGCCCGGCGGTATGTGACGTGTTGCACGGTACGGTTGTATCTGGTCAGGGGGATCTTGCAGAAGACGCATAGGTGATGGTCGCGGTCCCAGCGCGTGGCGCGAGCGTTTTGATACTCCTTATTGCGGTAGTTGGCTCGCGGAGGTGGCGGGCAAGGTGTGCGATCGTGGATCGGATGACCACTTTCGGCGGTCACCGAATCAACCGTGACAAACCGCGCGTTATGATGTGGAGGATCGAGCGAATCGGGCACATCATACCAAACTTCGGCTTCGACAGGGGCTTCGTCGCCAATGTGTCTCGGCCGCCATTCGATCAGACACGGCAGCGGCCCGTGAGGATGATCATCCCTATGTCGCGGATACCATGGCACATCCTTTAGCGCAGCCAGGAGGTCGGTTTGGTAAGTAGGGTTTGTCCATGACTCCCCGCGGCGGGGCTGGGTAAACATCGGCATGGACGGCGGGCAGCACTTGCGACCCAGGTAGAGCAGCCACTTGGGGGCCGCCAATGCACTGGCAACTTCACGAATCAACGAGGAATCGCCCCGCAAGGCGACGAGAAAGCTGGCGTCGGCCAGATATTCGCGGCGAGTGATGAGAGTCTCAATCGGACCATCTTTCTTACCGCCAGTGCGTTTGATTCCGCCCTCCGCCTTGAGCACTCCGACCTTGGCGCCGACGGTATGATAGTCCCACCACCGCACGCCAGGACGGTCGATGCGGACGCCCACAATGAGCTTATTGAGTCTTGGCAGATGATCGGGAGCCTGTGCGCGGGTCAGCCCCATCGCACAACAAATCAGCCCGATAATCCCCGATTTGGTAGGGGCGTCCATCGTGCGCCTGATGACGAACTTCGACGGATCGCCCCACGACTGAAGCGGCCCTTCGAGACGTAGAAACAGTGTATTCGGAGGATCACTCATGGTTAAGCCTCCTTTGAAGTTGCCTTGCCGGGGTCACAGATATCCACCCATTCGAACCCGCTGACTTCCTTAACAACGGCTTCCACCAACCCGGCGGGCTTGTCCTTTTCGCCGCCGAGCACGTCGAAGACTTGTTTTGCGAACAAAACTGGCGGCTTCTCTTTGCCGTCTTCTTTCTTCTTCTGGCCATCAGATTCACGCTCCCACCCTTGGAGGGGGTAACGCCACGCTTGGGGGCTATACCAGAGAAGCATGGAGTCGATCCCATACGCGGACCTCAGTGCATGGACATGATCGCCTAACTGGGCAATGCTGCGCCCTGTCAGGCTGACATAATCGGGAGAGTCATCGGGCGCATCGCCTATCCTTCGAGCTGGTTCCGCAAATGCGTTGGCGTAACTCGTCGGGGTCTTATCTTCCTTGATCTCTACCAGTACGCCGCACGGCTCATTGTTCGACGCGAAACTGTTTTGCTTGCCGCTTGGTGTAGTCATTGCGGCGGCACGGATGAAGTGGCCGAGGGTCGCTGCGGCCAGCTTCATTGCGTTAGTCTTGATCTCATCGCTTGGCTCCGGGCCTGCAAGGTTGAAGAGCAACTGGTCCCAGTCCAGGGAGAAGTACTTGTAGAAGCACGCTGAGACGTACATTGCCTCATCAACATGGCCGGCGCCGCCACCAGATTTGCCCAAGTCATCCACGGCGGTGAAGTAATCCGTTTCCGTCACGGCAGCGTGGGTTGAGATAGGATGCGCCACCTGCATTGCTGCTTCCACGTCCTGGAAAGCAGGAGAAGTGGTCATTCGCCCGAAAAGGGCGATGTCCACGGCGTCACCGGAGGGGATTGCGGCCAAAGACTTGAGGAACTCGCCGTATTTCGGCGGTTCCTTACGCTCTGTATCGAGCTTGGGCTCCCCTTTTCTTCCCTTGATCGAAGTGACCGATTCGAACTTCTTTACGTCTTGTGAGGCAAGTTTATCCAGTGCTTGGGCGATGATCCGTGCCACCTCTTCATCGGACCTTTCGTTTTTTTCGTTCCTGTCCTCTGATGACGCGCTATTATCGCTCTCCATCACCTCGCCGTCAGAACTGTCGGTGTCAGTTTCTTCTGTATCGGTCATGGTCTGTTCTAGCTCTTTCATTCTTTGCTCGGTATTCTTGATCCGCCAACCTCCTTTTAGTGCTCGTTCGCGCTGTTCATCGGTGAGGAAGAAGGTCGTGGTCAATTCATGTTCGAGCAGGGATTCGAAAATAGTCTTGGGATCGAGGAAGTGATTGCGGTGTTCCGGTTGAGCTTCCAGTAGCTTATCGACAAAGCTTCGGGCGTGTCCAGGGCCCAAGAAGATCAACTGAGGCGTTTGCGGTCTATCATCTTTCTTACCCTTCTCTTCTCTACCACCACGTTCGTTCTTCTCCTTTTTTGCGATGACTTCACAGGCGGCAATGATGGCCTTCCTCACGTTTTCATAGTCATTCTTGGCCGTTCCGGCCATCAGGAAGCGATCCTTTACAGATGAGTCATCCAACACTTGCCCAACGAGCCATGGGAACAACTTGGTGCGAAATCCGATATGGCCCGCCATCGCCTGGGCAAACATTCCCGGCTCTCGATTGTGCATTTCCTCAGGATTGCCAGGGTTGCGGATGCTCCGCTTCAGGCATTGGCTGGAGATGCGAGCGCGGGTGACGCCTCCGAATACGCACGTCTTCGGCGCACCCAGGTCGTCTCGGTTTAGATTCGCCGGACTGTGGTTCTGAATCATGTGAATCTCGATTAACATGGTTCTCTCTCCTTTTTCTTATGGTTTGTATGTGGCTTCGAGGTATTGCTCGGCCCAGATGTCGCGGACATCCCGTTTCCGTCGGTGCTCTTCTCCGCGATCCCAGATGGACAGATGATCCGTCAGTAGGACCCAATCGATTCCTTGTGTGTGTCCGGCGACAACCGCCTTGCGCGCGACAGACAACGCCCAACCAAGATGAGGTTCCAACGCCCCCAGTGAGTTGCACAGGAGTGTGTCGAAGCGGCAGCGAAAACGCCTTTGTGCATGCTCCTCACGCGGTTCGCTTCGGCCGAGGACTTGTGCGAGGGACGGCCCTTGTCCACCATCCGGTCGAACGTGGGGAACCGGGATTGCCGCGTGGAGCTTGGCAATCAGCCAGGCTACTTCGCGCCGTGGCGCGGATTGACTCCTTTGTCGCAGTGGCCACCATAGACCAGTGAATACGTCGAAGCCCGACGTGTCCTGATCCAACCCGAGCCCCGACAGTGCGCGCAAGCAGGCCCGTTCGCTCGGACCGACGATCCTATCAACGGTCATGCGTCTAATGAATGACGTGGTCTGACTCACTTCGATACTCCTTTCTTCCGATCAATATCAGAGACAGCCTCCTTGATCGCGTCCTCCGCGCGTTGCTTTGCTTCTCGCTGCAGAAGAGGTGAGCCGGACTTGGCGGCGTCAACGCTTTGCACAGCATAGCTGCGGAGGATGCCACAAGCATTGGCTCTCCATTCCTGTACTATCGCTTCGCCGTCCATCTGACCGGGGGCGGCCAAATCTTGCATTAGCTGCTGGAAAGCTTTTTCTAATTCCTGTTCAACCGGAATACTGTGGGCGCAAAGACTCGATCGGATCGAATGGCCTTTCGCTCCCGGAGCGCATAGCGTGCCCACAAGGTGATGACCTTTGGGCGGGTCGCGCCAATTGCCGCCTCGTGCCGCTGTCGTGGCCCATGTAACTTCTCTCAGCCAGTTTAGCTCGGCCAACAGACTTTGCGCAACACCGGAAGTAAGACGAGGCAGGACGGCCCTGTGTTGTCCAACGTGCTTGTAAAGCGCTTGGACATTGCCAAGAAGTGTGGTACAGAAGTCTGTTGTGCCGCTCTGCGAGCTGGCGGAACGTTGCAGCAGCCCTTCCATTACGGATCGCCAGACGCCGGCATGGTCTTCCAGAGGGTCGTTTGGGCTTGGCCATGACGGGACGATTCTCTTCTCCTTGGCTTTGGTGGCATTGCCATCTTTTCGGGTGATACGCAGCAAATGGGGATCGTCAGACCACGGCTCTTTGTACGGCCTTTTCCAGCCCGGGCAGAACCAGACCGACTTGACCAAGCGGTGCGTCTGTTCGCCACAATGGCAACAGCGTCCCGGCGGCAGATCTCGCTTGTTATCCGCGTCCGGCGGCGCAAGCAAGACACGCCGAGACCCCCATGTCATGCCTTTGAGGAAACCTAATGGAGAGCCTTCGTCTGCTCCGGCCCACACCGGAGCATCATTCTGAACACCCAGAGCACTCGCCGGTGTAAGCCGGAGAGTTGCAAGTAGGGTGTGGCCAATGGGATAAGAGTACGTCGGCGCGTTTCCATTGACGCACGCCGTCATCTGATCATCCTTCCCTTTCTTCTCCGCTGGTGCAACAGCGGGCCATCGCAGAAGCCCGAGAGCACAGCACGCCAGACACATTCCATCATGGCCGTCACGGGTGTGTCTGAAATGCGCAATGTTTGTTGTGGATGGCAGATCATGCATCAAGCTAGTGACCGGGGCGAATGAGTCAAGGATTTTCTTGTGGATGCGCCAGCTCCTCTCCTCATCAGAGACGTGTCCTTTCGATTTGCTGATCTCCTTATCTACTGCCGCCTCAGCAGACTGCCGCACTTCCTCGGTCAGTGCTGAATCCTGATAGAAGGGCCTCTTGGGGTCAAGCAGATTGAAGTTCTCCCTGCTCCGCTCTAGCTTGGATGAATACTCCGATGGAAACCAATCGCCAGCGTTCTCACTCACGACATTCGGGGGATTCCCCTTGCACCAATACAGGACGGCGAGCAGGAATCTCAGGATGGCTACGCGATCCATCGGATTGCTGGCAGCTATCTGACGAATTTCGCTCGCTTTTTCCAGCGCTTCCAGAATGCTAACCCGATCTACGGCCCCATCATGATAAAGCACCGGAATCCATCCGGGTTTCTCGTCAACAAGGTTAAACGAAACGCTCAATATTCATTCTCCTCTCTCTTGTCGCATTATATGACTCCGCCTAAGCCAGGGTCAAGTGGCAATGTCAAGCATGGGTCTCAACGACGGGACGGGCGGACGGGCGTTTGTCCGGCTTGAGTTGTCGTGTCGCGAAGCGTATAATTGAGCTGAAGATAGCCAGCTTAGCGTAAGCTGACCATCCGTAGAACCGTGAAGATTAATCGAACAACATTTTACAGCGAAAGGAGTGAAGCGGCACTAGCGTTCACAAAAAACCAGGTGCGAGTTTGGGTGTTGGGAACGGGTGCTGAAGCTGGCGGGACCGTGTGGGAATCGAACCCACCCAACGCAAGCGTTACTTGCGTCGCACATGGTTTTGAAGACCAGGGAAGCCACCAGGCCCCATCCGGCCCCATCCGGGAATTGAGATTTTAGATTGAAGTTATGATTGTGCGCCTTTCCTACTGACGGGCACCCGAAGCCTAACTCATCGTACAAGGCTCATTGTAGCGTAAAAAGCGGCGCTCTGGATGGCCGCGATCACTATGCCCGTCACAAACCTGCCGCCGAGCACTATTGCCCCCGCAGCCGGTACTGATTCGAGTCCCGCCGCAAACCCCGACGCGCGGTCGGAGAACGAGCGAGCATAGAGCAGCGTCCACGCCAGAACTACCGCAGCCGGCGCAAAAAACGGCCTGAAAGCTTCCCGGTCCAGCAGATTGTCCGGAACGAACACATAGGCCGCCGCCGCTGCGACAGGAAACAGAATCAAAGCCGCGAGCGAAGCCCGCGAGCGCCATATCCGCCGCATCTCCCAGTGCGCGAGAATGAACGTCCTGAACATCAGTCTCCCTCGATCCGTTCGAGCGCATCGTCGAGATTCGATCCGCGGACGTAGACGCAGCCGACGTCCGAGCGAAGGTCCAAGAGCGCCTTGGCCACGTCCTCCTCGGCGGCCTTCGTGGCAAACTCGATATTTCCGTTGCGCTCAGTGACCGCGGCTGAGAAGCGCCCTTTCAGTTTAGACCTCAGCAGCGGGTTATGAAGCGTCTCGACGACTACGATCTCGTTCTGAACCGCGGATTTGAGTTCGTCCGGTGTGCCGACGAAAGCCAGTCTGCCGCGCGACAGCATTGCAAGCCTTTGGCACAGAGCAGCCTCATCCGCAGACGAAGTGGCTACTATAAAAGTCGAACCATGCCTGCGGCGGGTCAGCATGTACTCCCATACCCGCCGCCTCGTGGGAGGATCGATCCGCTCGAGCAGGCCGTCTATCGCGACGATAGGAGCCTCGGCGACCAATGCTCTTGCGATCTCGGCGGCGGCCTTGATCCCATCCGGAAGTTCGCGCGTGCGTCTGTCTCTCACCCTGGTAAGGCCCAGAAGTTCGATGAGCATCGCTCTCTTGGCAATGCGCCGCCTGCGCGGAGTGCCCCAGAGCGACGCGAAAAAGGCGAGATTTTCGGCTACAGTAAGCTCCGGGGCGAGGCCGGGAGTCTGAAGCGCAACACTCACCTGCGCGTCGAGCCACGAAGGGTCATCGTTCTCCGATACCTGCAGCAGGACGCTGCCGGACGTCGGAACATTGAGCCCGGCGATCAACCGAAGGAGCGTTGACTTACCGGAGCCGGAGCGGCCGTATATCCCGAAGATTTCGCCCCGCGTGATCTCAAAGCTCACATCTTCAAGCGCCCGGGTCTTTCCAATTCGCCTGCTTGCCCGGTCGATTAATATGCTATACATTCACCGTCCAATCCTGTTACAAACGAGCATGCGATAGCAATTGCGCATGGTCTTCTGAAACGCTGTTACACTTCAGTTTATCACATTCGAGTGGCCTGTGGAATAATGTTAGAAGCTAATTAACAAGACCTGCAGGGTTACCCCGCCTTTTTCTTTGATCGAACGACTGTGCTCGGCGGGCTGCCGCGCAAGGCTCCCGCTCTCCGATGGAATCAGCCGGTCTCGCAGCCTTAAGACCGGGTATTCCACGAATTTGGACAGCGCACATCCGACAATAACGCACCCCGCAAGGTATAGGCCCAGAGAGAGAAAGAAGGTCTCAACGTGCTTGGTAAGCCAAAGCATCGGAAGGTGCCAGAGGTATATGGAGTAGGAGTAAGAGCCGATCAACGCAAGCGTCAAAAGAGCGGGCCTGGCCAGAGCCGGAGGATTGATCAGTCTGAACACACAGATAAGGAGCAGCCCGCCGAAGCCAAGGTAGGTGAGCGTAAGCCCGATCGTACAGCGCATCCAACTGGATAGTCCGAAAGGAAAGCAACTGAGCACAAGCAGTGGCGAGGCCACGATCAACAACCGTCGGTTCTTCTCCACCCACTGCTTCATCTTCTCGTGGCGCATATTGTAGTAATACGACAACAGTACGCCGAACAACAGCGAATCCACTCTGAGATGGGTGGGGAACCAGTGGGTCATCGAGTGGACCGGCTCCACCAGACTATATGTCGCTATCCGCAGAGCAAGGCAGATTGCGGCAATGGCAACAAATAACGGCACTATTCCTCGGAAGAGATCACCGACCCCGATCTTCTTCCTGCGTCGGCGCACCAGGAAAAAGATGTAAAGGCCCAGTAGAAGATAGAAGTGCTCCTCGATAGCCAATGACCACGTGTGCCCCCACACACGTCCGAGGTAGTTCTGCAGGAAAGTCAGTTCTCCCAGGAGATACCGGCCTCTCATTGGACCAACGAACGTCGGTTCCAAAAGAACGTCTACCAGCACCGTGACAAAAATGAAAAAATAGAAAGCCGGGTAAATCTTCAGTCCTCTGCGAGTGAGAAATCGGAGTATCCGTACGCTTCCCTTCTTCTGGTATTCGCGATATAGCAAGCCCGAGACCAAAAAACCGCTCAGCACGAAGAACAGGTCCACGCCGTTCCAGCCCAGACGCCAGAACAGGCTAAAGAACCAGTACAGCGGTTTGAACAGCACGAAACTTTCGGGCGGCTGCTTGTCCCAGTGGTGCAGGATGACCATAAACACCGCCAGCGCGCGCAGGATGTCGAGCTCAGGCAGCCTACCCGATGTTGTTTTGGCTTGCGCTGGTTTGGACTCCCGGCATTTTGACTCTGGCATTGTTTAGAGGCGCATTCCGTATCCCGCCATCAATGGTATCTGACCCGTTGCCAAGAAATCTCAAGGCTACCTGTTTGTACCCGGTATGGCACGACACGAAACGCAAAGACGGGTGCTGCCCACCTATCCCATGATACCAGAACCGCGGAAGCGGGGAAGGGATGGAGACGCGGAACCAGGTGGGCAGGGATTTGCTGGACATTGACGATTCAATCGGATGTGTGTGCTGCGGCATGTTGAAACGCGTCCTTTGATCGCCGGGGAGATTCCTCCCCGGCGCATGTGTGGCGGACATCCGTCCGGCCCC
>JACPPP010000184.1 GCA_016190935.1 Armatimonadota bacterium
GACTGGAACTATGTCATCAAGCCGCACCAGCAAGACTGATACCTTTATTTATGGACGGGCACTAAGTCCGTAGGGTCCAGGGTGGAAACTCCGGGATTTACTGGGTCGGGCAATTACGTTGAGAATCGGTCTTCCCGTACTGTCGTAGCTACCATTGAGTCACCCGGAGATGTGACCGCATGGACGCTGGCCGATGCCAATGGCAAGCAGCAAACAATCAATGCAGGTTTATGTTCCGGCCAGTTAATTTATCTTGATCCGGGCGAGAAGGTTTCCTTCAACGACACCAGTGCGCCCAGTTGGAATTGGCGGGCAATGGCCGATAGCGTTCCAGGCTGGAGTTGGCGTGCGCTGGTGAAATAGCACAAATGGTATTCAGCTAAGATCAACAAGGAGGAGAAATATCATGAGGAGGAGAAATATCATGAAGAGGAGGAATATCATGAAGAGGAGGAATATCATGAAAAGGTATCAATTGTTCATTGACGGCAAATCACAGGATGCCGTTTCCGGCAAAGTATTCGCGGTTACTAACCCGGCTACAGGCGAGGTAATAGCAGAGGTTTCCGAGGGGGACAAGGAAGATGTTGACATTGCCGTGCAGGCGGCTCGGCGGGCTTATGAAGACGGTCCCTGGAGTAGAATGACCACTACGGAGCGCGGAAAGCTGCTCCGCAAGGTTGCCGACATAATCAGACAGCAAGAGGAGGAACTGGCATGTCTGGACACGCTCGACTGTGGCAAGCCCATAACAGATACGCGCACTGTGGACGTGCCTGGGGCTGCGGATTTTTTTGAGTACTGGGCAGGTATGCCGGACAAGATTAATGGCCACACAATACCGATATCACAGGATTTCTTTAACTATACACGGAGGGAGCCTTGGGGTGTGGTCGGCCAGATCACGGCCTGGAATTTTCCGCTGCTGAACGCGGCGATTAAAGTTGCCCCGGCCCTTGCCTGTGGAAATGCTACCATACTAAAGCCGGCTGAGCAGACGCCGCTTTCAGCCATACGTTTGGGGCAAATATGCCGGCAGGCCGGCATACCAGACGGAGCCATGAACGTAGTGCCCGGTTATGGGCCGACGGCGGGCGAAGCGCTGGTGCGGCATCGAGATGTCGATAAGATATCCTTTACGGGATCAAGTGCCGTGGGCAAGCGGATAATGGCAGTTGCCTCTGAAATGGTAAAGCCTGTGACCTTGGAGCTTGGAGGGAAGTCTCCGAACATTGTCTTTGCCGATGCGGATTTCGAAGCGGCCATATATGGATCTCTGTGGGGCATTTTCCTGAATCAGGGGCAGGTGTGCTGTGCCAGTTCCAGGTTGTTCGTCCATGAGTCGATATACGACAACTTCGTGGCTCAACTAATCGACAAGGCCAGGAGAATAAAGGTCGGGGATCCCATGCAGGAAGACACAAAGATCGGAGCGGTTGTCTCGGAGGAGCAACTTGAGCGGATAAAGAGCTATGTAGATGCCGGCAAGCAGGAAGGCGCAACTCTGGCGCTGGGAGGAGGATGTCCCTCGGACGAATGTCTGCGGAAAGGCAACTTCTTCTCCCCTACTGCCTTTGTAGATGTCCACAACAGGATGAAGATAGCCCAGGAGGAAATCTTTGGGCCGGTCCTGTCTATAATACCGTTCACTGACGAAGATGACGTAGTAAGGCAGGCGAATGACGTAGCATATGGATTAGCCGCGGCTGTTTGGACGCGGGACTTGAGACGAGCACATACTGTTGCCGCCAAACTGAAAGCAGGCACTGTATGGATAAACGTGACGAACCAATTCAGTTGGGCTGCCCCGTTCGGCGGATACAAGGAGAGCGGCTTTGGTCGTGAGATGGGTGGATGGGCAACCGTCGAGAGCTATACCCATGTGAAGGACGTGTGGGTCAACCTTGCCTCCGAGCCAAATAAGTGGGCTGACTGACCAAAACTGGGAGGGCTGGAAAATGGCATACGAAATTGCCTTTACACTGGATGTGTCCAGCATCAAATACGGATTTGGTGCTACGCGCGAGGTGGGACACGATACGAAGGCGCTCGGCGCCAGTAGGGTAATGGTGGCGACTGACCCCAACCTTGCGGGGAGCGAACCCGTTTCGGTCACACTTGAATCGCTGCGCTCCGTGGGGATTGACGCGGTGTTGTTTGATCGGGTGCACGTGGAGCCTACTGACGAATCACTCAAAGAAGCTGCTGAATTCGCAAATAGGGGCAACTTCGATGGCTTTGTCGCGGTCGGGGGTGGCTCCACCATCGACACAGCTAAAGCAGCCAACTTGTACACGACATATCCGGCGGATTTCCTGGACTACGTGAATACCCCTATCGGCTTGGGCCTGCCGGTGCCCGGACCATTAAAACCTCTTATCGCGATCCCAACTACGGCTGGCACGGGCAGCGAAACGACCGGAGTGGTCATTTTTGATCTCCTCGAAAGGCGCATAAAAACCGGGATTAACCACCGCGCGCTGCGCCCGATGATGGGAATCGTCGATCCAAATAACACCCGCACCCTTCCGAAGATGGCTGTGGCTAGCTGCGGCATGGATGTTTTATGCCACGCCCTGGAATCCCTGACAGCCTTGCCATTCAATACCCGACCGGCTCCTGAACATCCTGGCTTGCGCCCGGCGTACCAGGGTGCGAACCCAATCAGCCACATTTGGGCCTCCCGCGCAATCGAAATGGTATCCCAGAATATTCTGCGCGTGATCGACGATCCATCGGACGATGGGGCGCGTGGCCAGATGATGCTGGCGGCAACTTTCGCAGGTGTTGGTTTTGGGAACGCGGGCGTTCACTTGGCGCACGGCATGTCGTACCCTGTGTCTGGAATGGTTCGCAGCTTTGTGCCTGAAGGGTATTCTCCAGGTCATCCAATCATCCCGCATGGTATGTCCGTGGCACTCAACGCACCGGCCGTGTTTCAATTCACTGGGCCGACGAACCCAGAGCTTCATCTTTATGCGGCTCAATTGATGGGTGTGGACACATCCGGTGCGAAGCCGGAGGAGGCAGGGGAACTGCTCGTCGAGGCATTAGTTGATTTAATGCGCAAGCTCGGCATACCTAATGGTCTGAGCGCAGTAGGCTACGGGCTGGATGACGTAGATGAACTTGTTGCCGGCACTCTCCCGCAGCATCGCGTCACCAAGCTGTCGCCGCGTCCTGCCGACGCCGAAAGTCTCAGGCAACTTTTTCTGGACTCGCTCACCTGCTGGTGAGCGGTTGGAAGGGTTCATTTCTTGGAACCCTCCATGCTCACGGGCGGGACGGAGTTGATTTCTTCACCGAGCAATATGAAATAAACGAGTAAAGTCGGACAAGCGAGGAAGAAGTAGTTGTTGCCTTATAATCTTGGAGGACAACTTCAGCCCTCCCCGAAGGCATTCTGAACGAGTTCGACTGTGACGGGCTTGCCCTTCTGGAATCTCACCGCAGCCACATCGAAGCGGCAGTTGGAGTCGGCGGCGCACCCGTGGGTTGATAGGTAATGCTGCGCCGTAAGGACAAGTTTTGCCTGTTTCCTCTCGTCCACCGACTCCGTCGGAAAGCATGGATCTATCGACCGGCGGCTGCGCACCTCGATGAAGACAAGAGTGTCCTGCTTGCGGGCGATGACGTCTATCTCTCCGAACCGGCAGCGGTAGTTGGTCTCAAGGATTTCGTAGCCGAGGCGTTCCATCTCCGCTGCCGCCCGCTCCTCGGCGAGCTTTCCTAAAAGAGCTCTTGCTGTGGGCAATCTCCGCTCACCTTCCGGGCTACCGGCGAAAAGCTCCGCCTGTGAATGCTGCAAACACCCCGCTCATCTATTGCGCGCAGATGCTCTTCCGTGCCGTAGCCCTTGTGTTTCTCGAAGCCGTAGCCGGGGAACTTCTTGGCGAGTTCGGTCATTATGCAGTCCCGTGTGACCTTGGCGACTATCGACGCTGCTGCGACCGAGGCGCTCCTGGCGTCGCCGTCGATCACTGCCAATTGATCGGCTCCAAGCCCAGGAATCGGATGGCTGCCGTCCACAAGCACAAAATCGAACGGTGCACCCATGTCCGCCAGAGCAACCCGCATAGCCTCAAACGTCGCCTGGAGAATGTTTAACCTATCGACGGTTTCCGGGCCTACGATGCCGACTCCAACGGCAGATGCCCGCTCGACTATCCTGGCATAAGCCGTCTCGCGCTGCGCGGGCGTGAGCGTCTTCGAGTCGCGAATGCCATCGAGGTCGAAATCTGACGGCAGTATGACTGCTGCGGCTACGACCGGCCCGGCAAGCGGGCCGCGCCCCGCCTCATCGACGCCCGCAACACGCTGATGCCCCGAATCCCACGCTTCACGCTCAAAATGCCACAAGTCCGGCTTTTCTACCTTATCCATTTGATCCTGCTGATCGGCCAGAACACGAACATGGCCCTGCCCATTACTCGGTCTCGGTCCAAAGGGCCCCAAAAGCGGCTGTCGCTCGATCTGTTGCGATTATCTCCCATAACCAGAAGCTCGCCCGGCCCCAGCTTCACGCGCGTTGGGCCGCTGTTTCTGATCATCTTCAAGCTTCCATCAGAGATCGCCTTCCGCACGCTTCGCTGGCTCTGGTACGTTCCAGGTTCGCTCAACTGGGGCTCGACGATAGGATAAGCTATATCCGGGTCCTCGGCAAGGTAAGGCTCATTGACCCGCTCCCCGTTGCGCACAACGAAACCCGGATGGAACTCGATCTCGCGGTCTCCTCCAAATCTTCGGGAGAGGTCCCCGGCCGTCAGACGTTTCCCGGCTACAAGAACCGCATCCGACTTGACCTTAACAGAGTCATCTGGATCGGCAAACGCATTGCGGATGTCATCGTGGTTCCATCGCTCGCCGTTGACGGTGATATACCCCGGCCTTATGTAGATCTCATCGCCGGGGACCGCGATGTCCCTTTTTATGGAGTCTACGCTCCTACACTCGGCAGCGCCGCTTAGTTCCACGGCCTCCGGTGGGGCTTTGAAGACGACTATATCTCCGGGCCTGGGGTCTCTCATGTGGTACACCGTCTTGTTCACGAGTATGTGGTCTTGCACAAGCAGTGTAGGGACCATTGATTCGGAAGGGATAAAAAAAGCCTGAACGAAGAGAGGTCTGATGATTAAGAACACCAACCCCATCGCTATGGCGAGCGACTCCGCCGTCTCGGCCACCGATTTTGCCGCCGGCGAACCTTGTCTTAGAAGCGCGTACCTTAGTCCAAGCAGGACGATGATGACTATGACGACTGTCTGCCAGCTAAGATTGGCCAGCCACTCGGTGATTCCGCTCATCGATCTTCCTCAAGATAGGGATTGGGTGATAGGTGTTGGGTGTTGGTAAGGGTCATGTGACATGGGGCATGGGGCATGGGACTTCCCATGCCCCATGCCC
>JACPPP010000185.1 GCA_016190935.1 Armatimonadota bacterium
CCCTTGATGGGCAGGGTCATGAACATTGACAAATCAATCGGGTGTATTGCAGTAAGTTGGGGTCATGCTGAAACGCGTCCTTCGTACTTCGACAGGCTCATCCTTCGACAAGCTCAGGATGGCTCAGGATGCATGAATTAAGGCGAATGACGCGAAAGAAGCTGTCAGCAGTCAGCCTTCGGCAGAAGCCGGGGGCCAGGGGCCGGATGGATGTCCGGGGAACCTGGGCGTGGGAGGAATCTCCCCGGCCATCCTGTCTTCCCGTGCCCCGTGACACATGCCCCATGACCCTTACCAACACCTATCACCCAACACCCAACCCCTGATCCGGCCCCTTCCAATCCGCAATTAGATCAGGCGTGCCAGTCTACGTCTTCCATAGACACGGAGTGGGCTTCGATGAACGCCTTCCTCGGCTCGACCTTATCACCCATCAGGACTGTGAAGATCTCGTCGGCCTCCATCGCGTCCTCGAGCGTGACCTGCGCGATCACCCTCTTTGTCGGGTCCATGGTCGTCTCGTGTAACTGGTCCGGGTTCATCTCTCCGAGACCCTTGAATCTCTGCACCGTAGGGTTCTTGTTCCTGAGCGACTTTATGATCTCTTCGCGCTCCTGCTCGGTCCGGCAATACCACGTAGCGTCCTTGCCCGCTCTGATCCTGAAGAGCGGCGGCTGGGCCATGTAAACGTGACCCTGCTCGATGAGCGGAGTCATGTAGCGGAAGAAGAACGTAAGCAGTAGCGTCCGGATATGGTCTCCATCGACATCGGCGTCGGTCATAATGATGACCCTGTCATACCGCAGCTTGGAGATGTCGAACTTGCTGTCCCTTCCATTTCCACTGGTGCCGCCGTTTCCTTCCTCGTCGTCCGCGTCAGCGGCGTCGCCGACCACACTCTTTGAGATTCCTGTGCCAAGCGCTGTTATGAGCGACTTGATCTCCTCGTTGTCAAGCGCCTTGTCCATTCTGGCCTTCTCAACGTTCAGGATTTTCCCTCTGAGCGGAAGTATGGCCTGGTAGCGCCGGTCTCTTCCCTGCTTTGCCGAACCACCGGCGGAGTCTCCCTCAACAAGGTAGATCTCGCATTTGGAGGGATCGCGCTCAGTGCAGTCGGCGAGCTTGCCCGGAAGGGCCGAGTTCTCAAGCGCATTGGCCCGCTTGATGGCGTCCGCAGCCTTCCTCGCCGCCTCACGTGCGCGCCACGCAGTCAGAGCCTTATCGACGATCTTCTTCCCGACCTGCGGGTTCTCCTCCAGGAACTCTGCCAGCCCCTCGCCCACTATCGAGTTGACCAACCCCTCGATGTCAGCATTCGTGAGTCTGATCTTAGTCTGTGACTCGAACTGAGGATGAAGAACCTTCACTGCAATGACCGCTGCCATACCCTCGCGGACGTCGTCGCCCGAAAGGTTCGGATCCTTGTCCTTGAGCGCACCGGTCTTTCTCGCATAGGCATTGATGACCCTTGTCAGCGCCGTCTTGAAGCCCGAGAGGTGCGTGCCGCCTTCCGTAGTGTGGATGTTGTTAGCGAATGAGAATATGCTCTCCTGGAAGCCGTTGTTGTACTGGATGGCGATCTCGACTTCCGTGTCCTCTCTCCGGCGGCTCATATAGATAGGCTTGTGCAGAGGGTCCTTGTTCTTATTAAGCGCCTGTACAAAGGCGATGAGTCCGTCCTTGTAGTGGAATACCTGCTCTTCACCCGTGTTCTCGTCCTTGAAGGCAAGCTTGACCCGGGGGTTCAGATAGGCCAGGTCCCTCAACCTCTGGACGATAACATCATGATGATACTCTATCGAGCCGAAAATTTCATCGTCGGCAAGCCAGGTGACTTTAGTGCCCGTCAGCTTGCTTTTTCCAACGACCTCAAGGCCCGTAACCGGTTCGCCTCGCTCAAACTTCTGGATGTAGACCTTGCCGCCTCTGGCAACTTCGACCTCGAGCCATCTCGAGAGGGCGTTTACCGCAGAAACTCCAATTCCGTGCAGCCCTCCAGAGAACTTGTAGCCGCCCTGGTCGAACTTGCCTCCGGCATGGAGCATCGTCATTGCGACCGTCACGCCAGGCAGACCGGTATCCTTGTTGATGTCCACCGGAATGCCCCGTCCGTTGTCCTCGACAGTTACGCTGTTATCATTGTGAAGTGTGACGTCGATCTCGCTGCAGTAGCCTGCGAGGGACTCATCGATGCTGTTGTCAACAACCTCGACAAACAGATGATGCAGGCCCTGAGAGCCTGTTCCTCCAATGTACATCGAGGGCCTGCGCCGCACACCCTCAAGTCCCTTGAGGACTGTTATCTGGTCGGCATCATACTTGCCACTTACCTTTTCGACTTGCTCATCGACCGGCGGCTCTGCTCCGGCCTTGATGTCTTTTTCTTCAGTTGACATTCATTATCGCTCCTGCCTAGCAGCCCAAGCTCAGGAAAAGCCTCCGCGTACACGAAGCAAGCCGCGGCCAAACCGTCTCAGGCGCACTTTGCGCCGCGGACAAACCACGACTGCTCCAAGCTTAACGAAGCCCATGAAAATCCCGTTTTTTGTTGAAGTTTTCCGAACAAAGGCTGCTCTTAGACGCAATAATTATAGCACTTCGGGGCTCCTCAGGTCAAGCTTCCAGGCTTGGCATTGGCAGGGAAGGCGACTCTTAGACGATTACATACCTCTCGGTGGCGCGCTGTTGTCGTAAGTATCAGTCGGATTGCGTCTTACAGGCTCGGACTGCGGCATAGGGGCAGCCCGCCTGGGTCCCGTATATCCCGGCGCAGGACGGGGCGCAGGTGGGGTATAGGTCGGAGCGGTTACGGGCTGGCTCTGCGCCGGCGACGCCTGGTTGGTTGCATTCTGCTGGGCTGAGCTGCCTCTGGCGAAGATCATCCAGTACGCGACGCCGAGCAGGATAACCGCCGCAAGCGCGATTATGGAGATCATCACCGCCCGATCCCGGCCCTTTGTGGCAAGCTCCCGGTCGCGAGCCTTATCCTTGGCCTTGCGCTCTTTGGCTAACCTGGTAGCCTCCTGCACGTCCTTGAGAAGCTCGCTGCCCGACGCTCTCAGATCACCCATATCATCAATGTCCACTCGCTTGTCATCAGGCATAACTACTGTCCTTCCAAACTATTCGTATTACAAGGTCATGATACCGCAGTCTGGTGCTACATTCAACCTATGTAGAGGAGCCGACAAGCTGGGAGTTGATCTCGGCATCGAAATCGTAGTATAAATATGAACGTGTCTGTGAAAGCTGAAACAAAACTGCATAGGCGAAAAGCAGTCTTCCCATTAGAGATAGGAAGCGCAATCTCTTTTGTCATCCTGCTTGCGGGGGCTGTGGTGTTCGCTCTGCCATTCCTGTGGATGGTGTCGATCTCGCTCAAGGAGCCCGCTGAAGTTTCCGCGCAGGGCCTGCGCCTGATTCCGAGCAAGATCATGTGGGGAAACTACCCCAAGGCGCTCACCATCATGCCGTTTCACCTGTACCTGCTGAACACTCTCAAGGTTACTATTCTGACGGTGGTGGGCACCGCGATATCGAGCTCGATTGTCGCCTTCGCCTTCGCAAGGCTCAGAGCCCCGGGAAAGGACCTTCTGTTTATCATCGTGCTCTCGACTATCATGCTGCCAGCCGAGGTGACAATGATCCCGCGGTTCGTCATTTTTCGGAGCATCGGCTGGTACGACACGCTCCTTCCGCTGATTATTCCGGCCTTCTTCGGAAACGCATTCTATATTTTCCTCATGCGGCAATTCTTCCTGACGATCCCTGCGGACCTGGAGGATGCGGCCAAGATCGACGGCTGCACAGCATTTCGCACGTTCTGGCAAGTTTTCCTGCCGCTCTCTAAGCCTGTCCTTGTGACTGTAGCGGTATTCTCCTTTGTAGCCCACTGGAACGACTTCATGACGCCGCTGATCTATCTGAACTCCGTTGACAAGCGGACCCTGGCCCTGGGACTTGCGACGTTCCAGGACGTATGGGGGGTGGACATAATATCTCTGATGGCCGCCTCGACCGCAGTGCTGATACCCGTGCTGGTCATCTTCTTCCTCGCACAGCGGTATTTCGTGCAGGGAGTGGTCATGAGCGGAATCAAGGGATGAGGATTACAGGCGGTGATGTACGGTAGCTATGAGCATCCCTCCCTGAATCCTCGATCAAACTTATTTTTCCAAGGAAGAATTGAGCGTGTGTTTGTCGATATTATCACAACTACTTGGCTTGTGTGCCGGGGCAGCATGAGCCAGGGACAGGGGAGATAGATTTCCTGAACGTGCTAAGAGCGGTCAAGAATGTGGGCTATAACGGCTACGTGGGCCTGGAATATGTACCGCTGCAGGACACCCTGACCTCCATCAGGAACGTCGCTCATCTGATCGAGCAAGCAAATGCAGTTTGATCTTGGATATGAGCAATGATCGGCTAGGCTCAGCATGGCTCAGGATGCGCGAAAGAGACGAAGCGCACGAAAAGCTGAGAGTCCAGGAAGTAGTATGGCTTGTAGGGGGCCGGAGGATGCCTCAACGGATGAATATCCGCCACACCTGGGCCGGGGAAATCCTTCCCCGGCCATCGGACCTCAATGTTTCCGCAGCACGTGAAAGCTCATAGAGAGAAAGCCGATGTTCAGGCCTGGACTGGAAGGTTTCTTTGCCCCCAGCGTAGAAGAATCTACAGATAACCAATGTAACCCCAAAGGGGAAGAACCATGCCGTATCACGTCCGAGTCACAACAACCTACCAAGGTGGCCCGCCGATTAGGTGGGATTTGACAGAGGAGGAGTTAGAGAGCGTCTTCCTGACCCATATAGAGAAGGTAGACCGCTAGTTACCGGTGGACAAACGATAGACTGGGCCAATGTTCATCCAATCCTAATCTTCCGCACCAACGTAAGTCTAGAAAATATAAACTCACCAAGCCGTGACCCTGCCGACTCGATTGATCCCGACGATTTCTTGAGCAGGTATGGATTAGATGTGACAGTCGACTTTATAACTCATCCCCCTGGGAAAGGAGTTGTGCAAGAGGATACTGGTGATGCTGCCCCACTCCCTAAACCGTCGGAGGATGTGCGAGACGGATTATACTACAACCTTTGGGTGGAGACAGAAGATGATGCTCGACGCAAGTGGCGCACGTTCGCGCTCGACCTGACCAGAGAAGAGGCAAAGGATTTGGTTCGGATGTGTGTTCGACAAGAATCCGTCAGGTTCCAGGAGGAATGGCTAGTGCCGTGCCACGACTTCAAGAACATCGTTCTCGGGGAGGATGAGAGAACATCGGCTACCATTATTGCTGAGTCTAAGTGGCCAACAGCAGGCCGACATCCTGAACCAAGGGAGTGGTGGGTTCCGAATAAGTGTCGCCGGCAGGTCAGAAACGAACTTTGGTCGGAGGCTATATCAGATATGGAACCGCAGATGGCGAGCAATCAGATTACGGCGATAAAGGGCGTAGACCCCCGAGATGTGTGGGTAGTCTATGGCAGGAATGAGGAATTGAGGAAGGCAATGTTCGACTTCCTCCGTTCTCTTGACTTACACCCACTGGAATGGGAGGAAGTAGCCCAAAAAACTGGCAATCTTTCGCCATATACCGGTCAGGTTTTAGAAAAGGCGTTCGGGTCAATCCAAGCTGTGGTGGTATTGCTGACCGGAGATGATATGGCCTGTCTGCGGCATTGTTTCTGGAACAAAGATGAACCTCCCTATGAGACCGAACCAACTCCGCAGGCACGACCGAACGTTCTCTTTGAGGCAGGAATGGCCTTCGGCACACATCCTAATAGGACGGTCTTGGTCGAAATAGGACGTCTTCGACAGTTCAGCAATATCGGGGGAAGACACACAATCAGGTTTGATGGTTCCACTGAAAAGCGACAAGCACTGGCAAAGCGTCTAGAAATGGCTGGCTGTCAGGTCAATCTCAACGGGACTGACTGGCTGACAGCAGGGGATTTCTCTGAAGAGGATGAAGCCGAGTCCGGTTTCACTATATACGATACAAACTCTGTTAGACCACGCGTAGTCACCGTTCTGCAAGAGATGCAAGAAAGCAACCAACGGATTATAGCTTGGGATTTTGTTGAGGCACTCAAGGAGTCTTTTCCGCTATGGGTCGTGGCCGGAGAACTTCGTTTGATGAAAAGAGATGGCCTTATTGAATGGGAGGCCGAGACAGTCCGACCAGAGAATACTTCTGAGATCAGGCTTAAGCAATAATCCGACAAGTTGCAGAAGATTCTCAGCCGTCTACTGCCATGCCCCCTCAAACGACGTTCTTTTTTCTCCCAATCATGCACCTCTTTCGGAAAGCCGCAAGCCGCTCTTATGTAACAGACAAGCCAGCGCCGAACACCGGAAGGCCTGCAATGGCGGCAAGGCGCGCAAGATCACGTAGTGTCCACTTTATAATCAGCACCCGCCTCCCCTTCCACAATCCCAATCTCCTCCTCCGTCAGCCCGTAGAGTTCGTATACAAGGCGGTCTATCTCTCTGTTAGTTGCATCTATCCGGCCTTGAAGGGATTCCTTCTCCGGCGGAGACTTGGTCTCAGTAAGTTGTATTTGAAGGCTTAACATTCGCTCGACCAATCCCACCAACGGTGCTTTCCTCTCTTCAAGCCCATTTGGTATAGGAATTGACTCAAGAGTCGATTGGTTTAGCTGAGGGAAAAGAAGCTTGTATGCGGTGCAAGTCTTGTTGATAATAAAGCGAACCAGCTTGCCGTTTAATATTCCCAGTATTGCCTCCAAAGATGTCGTCGGTTCGTGGCTTACCAGATTGTATACTGATTGCATCGTCACCATTCCGGTGTAGTCAAGCGTACCTACGCACTGGCTACCAGTCTTTACAATTACGATCTTTGGTGATCTATACAGGTCAGATGCCTTGTACACACGGTCTACAAACCTGGTGGGCTTTTTTATAGCGTAGCGCGAGATGTCGTCACCGACAAGAATAGCGACAGTCCCTTGCGGAAGAACGTGTTTCTTGCCTGTCTCCTCGCCTCTTGAAATCGAGACCAACTCCTTGAGCTTAATGGTCACATCTTCTATCTTCTGAAGGATATCCGCTTCTTGGTCTGTGGCATGAATTAGCAATCTTCTCTGCCGGTCGCGCTCGAACCTTGTCCTTGTGCATACTATATCTGCAACTGCCCCAGCATCTCCTTGCCTATCGCAGATTACTGCATCACCGCAGCCGTCCTTTGATACAACAAAGACCACAGCCGATACGCTTGCCAGGAATACGGGCCCGCAGTGGTAGATGCGTTCGAGACCATGTTCGAGAAGCAAATCTCGCGTGTCACGACTTTCATCACGGGCTAGCAAGGCGTCTGGAACGATTAATGAGAAAAATCCATGCTTTGACATCAGCCGGATACCTTGCTCAACAAATAGCCAGTACGTATCGTACTGTCCTCTTGCCAATTGAAATTTGCGCGCGAAGTATTGTTTGGCATCGCCGTCATGGTACTCACCAAAAATATATGGCGGATTCCCGATCACCGCGTCGAACCCGCCGGACTTCATTACTTCCGGGAATCCGGCGTTCCAGTCGAAGACGTTTATCCGATATTGCTCGTCCTCGTCGAGGAAACTCATCTGCTGGTTGTCGTAGAAGTCGGGGCCGATGAGCGAGTTTCCGCACTTGATGTTACTCCCCAGGTCAGGCAGCGCCCGCTCGTGGAACATCTTCAGAGTTCTGTTCATTGCCTCCGCCGACTCCTGCTCGAGCACCTTGAGAAGCAGCGAAAGTTTGGTCACTTCCACTGCCTGAGAGTCGATGTCCACGCCGTAGATGTTGTTCAGCAGGATTTTCTTGCGCTCGGCGGTCGTAAGCCTCCAGTCGCCTCCCGGCCCCTGATACAGCGACTTTCTGTGCTTCTCCGGGCCATCCGCCACATACCAGTCGCGGTGCCAGTCGAGCAAATACTGATATGCCCCGATGAGGAATGAACCCGACCCACATGCCGGGTCGAGAAT
Organism: Armatimonadota bacterium; assembly: GCA_016190935.1. Lineage (GTDB taxonomy): Bacteria > Armatimonadota > UBA5829 > UBA5829 > DTLH01 > JACPPP01. The sequence goes on from JACPPP010000185.1 coordinate 7,992, forward strand.
CCTCAGCTTGGAAGCCTGTTTGGGTGTTTTTCCGTCCAGCAGCTTGCCGACTGTATGCTCGACGATGTAGTCAACAATATAGGTGGGAGTGTAGTAGACTCCGCCGGCTTTCTTCACCTCCGGCTTGTCTTCGACCGTGGCCCGATGCCCCGCCGTGAGCCGGATCACCTTCCCCAGAAACTGCTCGTAGACCTGGCCCAGGATGTCGGCGGGGAGCACGGAGAACTCGTAAGGGCTGTCCGGGTAG
>JACPPP010000186.1 GCA_016190935.1 Armatimonadota bacterium
GGAGGGACAGGCACGGAAAAGAGCAATCTATGAACCTTCATATAGAAGAACTGACATTTGTCCCGCTTTATGGGGCCTATCTTGTTGGCGATATTGAGGATGTCTTCCTCGATAAAGTCACCAGGATTCAGCCCCTGGACTGAACCTCAACAACTGAATATCGGGTGCCGACTGCGGACAGGGCGTCAGGAGCCACCCCCGGACGCCCTGTCCCACGTACGGGCGTGACGAGAAGCCCATCAGTCGCGTATAATACACTGAGCATGGGCAATGTAGAACTGAGCGTTATAATACCGGCGTACAACGAAGAAGCCAACCTGGAAGGAACGGTTCGAGACGTATCGCGCTACCTATCGGACATTGGGCTGTCGCACGAGATCATCGTCGTTGATGATGGCAGTAAGGACCGTACGCTCTCTGTAGCCGAATCTCTCCGCTGCGAGATTCAATCACTCCGAACCATACATTACGCTCCAAACCGTGGGAAGGGCTGCGCGGTGAGAACCGGAATGCTTTCCGCAGAGGGAACCCGGGCACTCTTCACCGACGCTGACAACTCTACTCCGATAACAGAACTGCCTGCGTTTATGTCGGCTCTTGATAAGGGCGGTGATGTAGCAATCGCCTCTCGGTCAATCCGCGGCGCAGTAAGGGTAATCCACCAGCCTTTCTACAGAGAGCTTGGAGGAAAGATACTGAACCTGGGGATCAGGCTATTTGCCGTGCCAGGTATCGCCGACACCCAGTGCGGGTTCAAGCTTTTTACGAGCAGGGCCGCCCGCGATATCTTCTCCCGCTGCTTCATTGATGGGTTCAGCTTCGATGTGGAGGCGCTGTACCTGGCAAGGAGGCTCGGCTACGAGATTGTGGAGCTTCCCGTGCACTGGACGCACCACGGCGGCTCGCGTGTCAGCCCCATCCGCGACGGGCTGAGAATGCTCTTAGATATAGCGAAGATCAGGTTCCATCGGTATGGAGGCCCCGGAGCGAAATGATCGAAGTCGCAGCCGCAGCCGGCGCCGCTGTACTCGTCTACTCTGCCATGATAGAACGTACGGCCGTCTCCCTCACCAAACTCGATCTTGAGTTCGAGAGGCTCCCGCAAGCCTTCGACGGCCTCAAAATACTCCAGCTTTCCGATTTCCACATCTCCCACTGGTGGACGCTCGAGCGGCGAGTGGAGATGATAGTCCAGAGCATAGAACCCGACATTGTCGCGCTTACAGGAGATATTACGGTCAATCGAAGGGGCGCGCGGCTGCTCAAGGAGTTCCTCCAAAGAACATTCCCAGATAGCCGGATCTTCGCCGTCTACGGCAACACCGAGCACAAAGGCAGGTACGGAGAACTTCGCAGGGCCGACCTGGACTTCGAACCGCTCAGGATGCTGACCAATGAACACATAGCAATCGAGAGAGGAGGGCAGTCCATCATAGTCGCCGGTGTGGACGACCCCTATACCTTGCGCGACGATATTCGTCGCGCGCTCGACGGCGCCCCGATTGGGACTTTCAAGCTCCTGCTGGCTCACTCACCGGATGTGGCCGGCGAAGCGGCAAAGGCAGGGGTGGACATTGTGCTTTCAGGCCATACTCACGGAGGCCAGGCCAGGTTCCCCATCCTCGGCGCTCTCTATCCTCACCTGAGAAGGCACAAACAGATGGTACAGGGTCTGTTTGAGGGAGAGAGGCTTTCCAGGATTCTTAAGTCGGATGCCGGGGACATGCGGGTCTACGTCAGCCGCGGAATCGGCATCAGCAACCTTCCCATTCGTTTCCTCTGCCCTCCAGAGGTCGTGCTTATCACCCTCCACTGTCGCGCCTGAAATAATCCTTGATCTGCGCCGATAATAAATAGTAGCGCTGAGTTACGAGTTATGAGTTTTGAGTTATGAGTTGTGAGTTGTGAGTAACCTTGTCATCCTGGCCTTCTTCATGTCATCCTAAGCGAAACGAAGGATCTGCTCTCGTGTATAAAGCTCCTGTCATAAGAGAATAGATTCTTCGCTGCGCTCAGAATGACATGACTTTGGACTTTACACTTTGCACTTGTCACCTGACACTTTTCTGCTGACGCATAATTCAGGGTAGATCGGTAACAGGAGCGGTTGATGTCAAAGCGAATAATGATCGTGGACGACAGTATGTACACGCGTCTGATCTTGCGGGATCTGCTGCTCTCACATGGTTTTTCCGTAGTCGGTGAAGCGTCGAACGGCAGGCAGGCGCTCGAAATGTACGAGACCGTCCGCCCGGACCTGGTGATGGTAGATGCTCGCATGCCGGATATGGACGGAGTCACAACGATCCGCCACCTCCGCATACAGGACCCGAACGCGGTCACTATCCTCTGTGCCGGATCGGGGGAGAGATCGACTGTGGTAGAGGCTTTAAGCGCCGGAGCGACCGATTTCTGTGCAAAACCATACGTTCCAAAGCGCGTGGTGGGCATAGTGCGGCGTGTTCTGGCGGGAATGACGCAGTAAGCTGTCGGGCCGGTCGCCCTTGGTAGCTGTGTCGGATGGAAACGGGCAAGGTCATTTGTGGGAGCGACTGGCCCGACAGCTATCCTAATAGACGCATCCTCGGTGGAATCGTTCCGTAGGATTGCCGGGTTTTCATTAAGCCCCTTCAATACCCCCTAAAAGCTGCCGATAATAGCTAACAAAGATGCTGCAGGGAGGGTCGATGAATTGGCACATTGCGACTACTGGTGGGTTGCAGGAAGAGTAGAGTGGTGCGATCTGCTGGGCGGTAACTGCAGATGCGGCGGATGGGAGGAGTCTTGCACTCTAAAGAAGCGTCGCAGGAAGTCAGACAGGCACGCTCAGGTCCAGATGATGCTGGACGATGAAGACATCCGCCGCTATTCCAGGCACGGCCACTACCACCGCTGATCCATCAATCCTACTTTTTTGGCCTGCCCGGACGATCGCCGGACTTATAACTCGCCGATGAGACACGTCCGGTAGACTCCTACCGGACGTGTCAGACTCATTCGTCTAATGCATCGGCAGTTGCTTCGGACTGCTTTATCTGTATTGACGGGTCTGCACATTCGCATCAGTACGGTAGTATACCTCTACGAAGATACTCTCTACCTCACTACAATGCAGAAAGACCGAAGCCTGCCGATGCTCGTGAATAAGCCGCGTTAGGACGCTTACCAGCGTCTTCCGCCGCCGAATCCGCCGCGGCCGCCGCGGGGACCTCCGCGACCACCTGCGCCGCGCTCGGTGCGAGGACGGGCCTCATTCACCGTCAGCGTCCTGCCGCCGACTTCCTTGCCATTTGTGGCCTCAATGGCCGCCACCATATTCTCTTCAGGAATCTCGACGAAGCCGAAGCCCTTGTCGCCGATGATTCGAATCTCAGCGATCGGACCGTAAGGCTCGAATAGCTCGCGAAGATCATCTTCGCTGGTGCTGTAGGCCATGTTGCCTACGTAAAGTGATTTGGTTGCCAATTGCTTGCCTTCCTTCCGGGATTCTCCCAGTGATTTCAACGGGGGCACGTCGCTCGGATACCACGATGGGTTCGGATCAGTCGCAGAATGTAGAGCAATCCACGGAAATGACCGACAAGCCGATGCACCTGCGTTGAATTTACCCCGGTATTATACCCATGTAATATCGAAGAATGCAACAATGATCCATAGTATCTAACAATTGAAATACGTGCAGGAACAGTAGATCTGCGCGGCCCGACAGCTATTCCTCGGCAAAGGGATCGTAGGTTTCTTCAGAGAGACCCGAAAGGTCACCCAAGCCCGGAGAAGGAGACGCGGATGGCAGGCCCCGGAAAAGCGGCCGGTCGAATATCCAGTGCCTGTCGGTCCAGACATTCGAATTGTCCGTAACGTCGCCACCAGCTATTGCCTGCTGAAAGGTATTCACCTTCGCATCCATGTCCTCCAGATAGTGGAGAATAAGCGACTCTATCGACTTGGGCCGCTTAGGCGATCCCCAGTCCTTCTGGCCGTGATGCGCGACTATCATGTGCTTCACAACCAGCTTGAGCAGCGGGGCGAACTCCTGGATCGAATCGATCGCCTCGCTGACCATCAGCGTTCCCGCGACAATATGGCCGATGAAGTGTCCGCTGTCCGAATACTTAATGGTCCTGTCCCAACAAAACTCTTCGATCTTTCCTATGTCGTGCAGGATAGCGCCGGTTACAAGAAGATCTCGGTCGATACTTGGATAGTGAGAGGTCACGAGAAGGCATAACTCGGCCACGGAGAGCGTGTGTTCGAGGAGTCCTCCTATATAGCCGTGGTGAATCCTCAGCGCCGCGGGCGCGGTGGAAAACCGTGAAACGAAGTCTTGGTCGCTGAAGAAATAGTCGAGCACAGCGCGCAGGTGATGGTGTTCCACCGATTCGATGATCTTCCGCAAACAGGCGAGCATATCGTCGATGTCCCGCTCTGAGCGAGGCAAAAAGTCCGACGGATCGATCTCTTGTGTGTGTCGGCGGAGTGAATCAACCCTAATCTGCAGCCTGCCGTTGTACGTGGTGACCGTGCCCCGGACACGGATGCAGTCGTCGCTTGTAAGGCCCGCATAGAGTTGTTCGCTTGCATCCCACTTTATTGCGTCTATCGCGCCCGTCCGGTCGCTGAGCTTCAGCTTGATGTAAGGACTCCCGTCCTGTTTGCACCCAAGGGATTTGCTGCAGATGAGGAAGACATCATCAACCCGAACTCCTTCGTGCAGTCCAGAGATGTAGGAGTTCTTCACGCTCTCTCCCCTCCTGCTCAGATTATACCCGCACTACTCAGCCAAGTCAAGAATACCGACAGGCAACTCAGGAGCATCGTTTTTATCTGAGGTAGAGAGTGAGGAGCATCATTCTCTAAAATATCCATGAAATATTACTATTTAGACAAAGGTACATTTGGGACGAATGTCTAAGTAGTCAGTATGGGTATAGA
>JACPPP010000194.1 GCA_016190935.1 Armatimonadota bacterium
ACCTCACGGTGACGCAGTTACAGTCGGCTACAGGCCGGAGAGCGTATGCCTGAAGAGGACTTCCACCTCTCTAGCCATGCACGCTCACAGGCGCACATCAGCCTGGCCAACATGACCAGGCTCAGCGGGTCTGGCCGCGCACAGGGGTTCTATATGGTCCCCAGACCCGATACTTATCGTCCCTGGTGGACAAGAGAAGATGGTACGCTCGATACAGAGAAGTATCTGGAGTTCTACGACGAGTTCATCAGGAACGGCACGACAGGCCAGGTTGCAGCATTCGTGCTGGAGCCGATTCAGGGCTGGGGCGGCTCTATCATGCCTCCTGACGACTTCTTCCCGAAGCTCTCAAAGTTCTGCAAGGAGCGGGGTATCCTCCTGTTTGCCGACGAGGTCCTGACCAGCATGGGCCGCACCGGAAAGTATCTCTGCATGGAGCACTGGGGCGTAGTGCCGGATGTCGTCACCCTCGGCAAGGGCTTTGGTAACGGATTCCCGGTCACTGCGATGGTTGTGCGTGAAGAATATGCAGATGCCGTGGACAAGATCAGCGCCTCGACCAGCTACGGCGGAAATCCTATGGCCTGCGCGGCGGCTCTGGCATCCATAGAGGTTATAGAGGAAGAGGGCCTGCTTCAGCATGCTTTGGAGCTTGAGGAAATCTTCAGGAATAAGATGGCCGGTTGGCCCGACAAGTATGCAATCGTCGGTGACTGCCGCGTGAAGGGCTGCCTTATGGGAGTCGAGCTGGTAAAGGACAAGAAGACGAAGGAGCCTTTCGACGAGGCCGGGAGGCTGGTCTACCAGACTGCGTTCAGGAAGGGCCTTGCCTGGATTCCCGCAGGCCACATTCTCAGGATGAGCCCGCCTATCATCATGCCGAACGAGGTGGCTGAGAAGGCGATGGACATCATCGAGGAGTCGATAGCGGAAGTGCAGAAGAGGCTGGGATACGGATAGTTCAGAACCGCGGAGGCGCGGAATAAGCGGAAGTGCGGAAGAAAGCAAACTGATTCTCCACTGGATCCTTTTCCGCGTTTTCCATACTTCCATTCCGCGCCTCCGCGGTTCAGGAGGGGTGAATCACGATGAAAACAATCCGTTTCGCAATCATCGGCTGCGGGCTGATGGGGAAAGAGTTCGCGAGCGCGGCCGCGCGCTGGTGCCACCTGCCTGACATGCGGGTCAGGCAGGTGGTCGTTGCCGTCTGCGATACGAACGAATGCATGTTCACCTGGTTCAGGGACAACTTCTCCCATATTAAGCAATACACGACCGACTACAGAGAAATTCTTTCCAATGAGACGGTGGATGCGGTCTACTGCCCCGTGCCGCATAATCTGCACGAGAGACTCTACTGCGACACCATCTCAGCGGGCAAGCACCTGATGGGAGAGAAGCCGTTCGGGATAGACAGGCCTGCAAACGAGGCTATACTCGAAGTCATGAAGGCCAATCCCGATGTCTTTGTGCGATGTTCCTCGGAGTTTCCGTTCATTCCGGCGGTGCAGAGGCTCTGTGGGATGATAGAACGTGAGGAGTTCGGGGATCTGATCGAGGTAAACAGCGGGTTTATGCACTCATCCGACCTGGATACGACCAAGCCAATCAACTGGAAACGAATGATTGCCAGCAATGGTGAGTATGGCTGCCTGGGGGATCTTGGAATGCATGCCTGTCACGTTCCGTTCAGGGCGGGATGGTCGCCGAAGAATGTGCGCGCGATACTCTCGGACCTCGTGCCGGAGAGGCCTGATGGCAAAGGTGGAATCGTCCCATGTGAGACTTGGGACAACGCCACACTCTTCTGCGAGACTGTCAACCCTGTCGACGGCAAGACTTTCCCGTGGACGATGAAGACCCAGCGGATAGCCCCTGGAGAGAAGGACACCTGGTATCTCGAAGTCATCGGGATGAAGAAATGCGCCAGGTACTCTTCCAAGAACACCAACGCAATAGAGATTCTCGATTATACTCTAAGTAGGGAGCAGGCCTGGCAGAGGATAGACATGGGCCATGAGACAGCATTTAAGAGCATCACCGGAGGGATATTCGAGTTCGGGTTCTCGGACTCGATCCTGCAGATGTGGGCGGCGTTCCTGTACGAACTTGTGGAAGGCAAGCCTTTGAAGAAGTTCGCAGGCTGCGTCACTCCAGATGAAACGGCTTTGAGCCACAGACTCTTTACCGCCGCCCTTCAGTCGCAGCGAGAGAAAACGACGGTGCCGGTAGAGTGATTGGAAGTGTTCAAGATGAGACAACCGAAGATCGGGCTTTTGCCCCTGTATATCAAGCTATATGATGATATTTTTCCTGAGTTCAGGCCGGGGATGGACGCGTTTGCTGAGAAGATAGCATTCGAGTTTCGGAAGAGGGGTCTGGATGTCGGTTCAGGGCCTGTGTGCCGGGTGAAGAGCGAGTTCTCTCAGGCGATCAGGGAGTTCGAGGAATCTGGCGTGGACGCCATAGTGACACTGCACCTCGCTTATTCACCCTCTCTTGAGTCTGCTGAGGCTCTGGCCGCCACGCGGCTTCCGCTGATCGTGCTCGATACGACCCCTGCGTTCGAGTTCGGCCAGCAGACCGAGTCTGCTGAGATAGCGTACAATCACGGGGTGCACGGCGTCCAGGATATGTGCAACATGCTCATACGGAACGGCAAGCCGTTTCAGATAGAGGCAGGTCACTGGGAGAAGTCGGATGTGCTGGATCGGGTCGTTGCCAGGGCGCGATCGGCTCAGGTAGCCTCAAGAATGCGAAATGCACGGGTAGGGCGGATAGGTCAACCTTTCGCAGGGATGGGTGACTTCGCTGTCCCCGCAGACGTGCTTCGCAGCACAATAGGGCTTGAGGTTGTGTCGGCTGATCCGGATGCGATCCGATCCTTACTTCCGGCGCCAAGATCACCTGAAGTCGATGCCGAAATAAATGACGATCTTTCGAGATTCATCTCGGATGGGATTGATCCGGAAGCCCACCGAAAGACGGCTCAGGTCTCCGTAGCTATCAAGAAATGGATTGAGAGAGAGAGCCTTTCAGCTTTCTCGGCCAACTTTATGGAGATCACCAGGGCATCCGGGCTTCCAACCCCGCCTTTTCTTGCTGCGAGTAAGGCCATGGCAAAAGGAATCGGCTATGCCGGAGAGGGCGACGCGCTCACGGCGGCGCTGGTGGGCGCTTTAGGCTCGGTCTATGGAGAGACTACCTTTACGGAGATATTCTGCCCGGACTGGGCGGATAACAGCTTGTTTCTAAGCCATATGGGGGAGATGAATATCGACCTGGCTGCCGGGAAGCCAAAGCTCATGCAGAAGCCGTTCCCGTTCACAGATGCGGATGACCCGGTCATTGCAGTTGGCAAGTTTCGTGAGGGAGAGGCGGTTCTGGTAAACCTGGCTCCGGGCATAAGTGATGCGTACACGCTGATAGTCGCACCGGTCAGGATGCTCGACGCCCAGAAAGAGGACAGAATGTCGGACACGATCCGCGGCTGGGCCAGTCCGTCGATGCCGGTGGATCAGTTTCTCTCCGCCTATAGTTATGCTGGCGGCACGCATCATTCAGCTCTGGCGTACGGTGATGTGACCGAGGAAGTTGCCGGTTTTGGTGAGATTATGGGATGGGACGTAGTTGTGCTTGGGTAGGAAAGTGGAATCGGTATCTCTTATAGATGCTGCCTCTACAGAAGAGCGGAGAGTAGAAAACAGAAAGGATAAAGAGTTGACTGGAAAAGACATTCGTTTAGGCAGATTATTCTCTGGGGGAGAGAATGCTGTCGTAGTTGCGGTGGATCACGGCATGTTTGACGGCCCCATACCTGGCATGATAAACCTGCCGGAGGTGGTTAGGAAAGTTGATAAGGCGGTTGATGCCGTGCTGCTCTCTCCGGGGATGCTCTCTCACTGCCAGCACACGTTCGACTACAAGGGCGCACCTATGGCGATAACCCGCATCAACTGGAGCAGTCACTTCTGTTTTCAATGGGATTACAAAGAAGGGATAGCTGTTCGGGCGGTGAGCGTTTCGGACGCGGTCGCGGCTGGGGCCGACATTGTGCTGGTCTGCCTGACGCTTCAGACCGGAAACGAGGCTCAAGATTCGTCGAACGTCGAAACGTGGTGCAGTCTTGCCAATGAGGCCAAGGCACTTGGAATTCCGGTGCTTGGAGAATACTTCCCGGCTCGACCCGACAGGCTTGGCAAAGCGGAACTGCACGACCAGGTGTGGAAAGGCTGCCGCATTCTTGCGGAGCTTGGGGCGGATCTTATTAAGACATTTTACACGGAGAAGTTCAAAGACGTAACCGAGGGTTGTCCCGTGCCGGTCCTCGGTCTTGGAGCCGAGAAGACTCCAACGCAGGTACAGGCACTTGAACTCGCGGAAAAGATTGTCCAGGACGGAGGCAGGGGCGTGGTCTTCGGAAGAAATGCCATACAGGTCAAGGACCCCGCCGCATTCCAGCGCGCTTTGTGCGACGTGGTTAAGAGAGATGTTTCCGCAGAACAAGCCGTCAAAGTGCATAAACTAAAGGATTGACCGCGAAGGCGCAACTAACTCAGCGAGGAGGATTGACAATGACGTCAGCCATAGATCTGGATAAAGTTGCCCGGCTGATCGAGCTTCCGTGTGATGCCCGGCAGCTGATTGAGCGACCAGGACAGGAGATTCGCAGTACTCTTAATATCATCCATGATGGAAGTCTGATATGCGCTGATGCATATCTCGTGATCCATTGCAGTGTGAGGGGCCCCGGAAAGGGAGGAATTCGGCTCTCGGCCGACGTGGACCTGGCGGAGACCGGGAGGCTCGCCGAGCTGATGACCTACAAGTGCGCTCTCTCCAAGATACCCTTCGGTGGGGCAAAATCGGGAATACGGCTGGCTCCTGAATCATTAAACTCGGACAGTCGCACAGCAATGATCAAGGAATACGTGCACTGCTTTCAGCCGTTCCTGACGGCGGGAATATATATTCCTGCTCCGGACATGGGAACGGACTCTTCGGACATGGCAACCATATACGGTTGCACCCACATGCCGGAGTGCGTAACGGGGAAGCCGCCGAGAGTCGGGGGACTGCCCGGCAGACTGGAGGCGACGGGTTACGGTGTTGCGGCTGTGACAGGTATGGCCGCGCAGGATGTGCTTGGACGTGAGATCGTTGGCTGCTCAGTCGCAATCCAGGGGTTCGGAAACGTGGGCCGTTGGGCGGCACAGTTTTTAGCTCGTCGGGGGGCGAAAGTAACAGCGGTTTCCGACATTACGGGATGCGCCTACTCCGAGACAGGCTTCCCGGCAGACGAGCTAATGGAAGCGTCAGTAAACGATCTCTCATGTCTGCACGAGCGACTGGAGCGGGATGATCTGCTTGGGCTGCCAGTGGACATACTGATACCCGCCGCCTCGGGTCAGACGCTGCACGCAGGCAACTCAAGTATGGTGAGAGCACGGCTGATAGTCGAGGCTGCCAACGAGCCTGTAACCGCTGATGGTGACGCGGTGCTGGCCGAAAATGGAAGGGTTGTGATCCCGGACATCCTGGCAAATGCGGGCGGGGTAGTTGCGTCGTATGCTGAGTGGCGTCAGGCCAAGTCCGGGGAAGTTTTGGAAAGAGAGCAGACTTACAAGATTATAGAGGACAGGCTGGGGCGTGCCTATCGCGCGGTGAGCAGCGCAGTTCGAGATATTAATGTGGACTGGCGTATTGCTGCTCAGGCGCTCGCAGTCAACGAGGTTGCGCAGGCGATGGTAGAGCGAAAGTGGGTATTTCTGAGGTGAGAAAAGGACAAGGCGAAATGAGAAATACTAGTAGTAGGATTCTTATATAACATTGCATTCTGGCTCGCAAAGTGGTAAGCTATCCTCGACCGCAATTGCGGAAGGAGGATGGTAACTACTCAGCCCCGGCGGGTCATGGTTCGGCATTCTTTCGAGGAGGGTTTTGTGTTCCGTCATGCGAAGCCGGGGGCTAGCGGATGTCCTTGGAAGACGCTTTCGAGTGCTCCCAGAAGGTTGTGTCCCTGTTATAGG
>JACPPP010000022.1 GCA_016190935.1 Armatimonadota bacterium
ACCCATAATGCTCCATTATGATACCTTTATATATGGACGGCTACTAAGTAACCTCCGCTCTTGATAGCGGTCTGCCATTCTGAATGAAACGAAGAATCTGCTATAGAGGGACAGATGCTTCACTGCGTTCAGCATGACAGTTCTGCCTGCCCGCTAATAAGAACGGACGTTACTTAGATGGTACTGTTTGAGGGGCCAGAGTCCCCTCGAAATCATACGGAATTTACACACTCAAATACTAAGCCACCGGGCTAAAGCAGCACGTCGGCGAGGGCGAAAACGAACATTGCCACGCTGACGCAGCCGTTCATGGTAAAGAACGCTGTGTTGACGCGCGATAGGTTCGTCGGAGAGACCAGACTGTGCTCGTAGATGAGGAATAGCACGACCATACCGAGTCCCAGGTAGAAAATTGTCCCCATTCCTGCCGCCACTGCAAACCAGGCGAGAAATAAGACCATCGCCGCGTGCATGAGCCTGGATACCAGCAGTGCCCGTGCTTCCCCCAGCATCCTCGGCAGTGAGAATAGCCCGGCCCTGCGGTCGAACTCCACGTCCTGCAGCGAGTATATGACGTCAAATCCCGCCGTCCAGAGCATAACGCACGCTGCGAGGATTATCGGGGGAAGGGCAAACGTGCCTTTGACGGCTATCCACGCTCCGACCGGCGCTATTCCGAGGCTGATCCCCAGGACGATGTGAGACCACGAGGTAAACCTTTTGGTGTAAGAGTAACCAAATATGACAGCCAGGGCAACCGGTGAAAGATAAAACGCAAGCCGGTTCAGCATGAACGCTGCAAGGACGAATAACGCGACGGAAGCTGCTATAAAGATCCACGTCTGTCCGACGGAAACCAGGCCCTTTGGGAGCGCCCGATCCTTTGTCCGCGGATTGTTGGAATCATATCTGAGGTCGGCAACGCGGTTGAAGGCCATCGCAGCGCTTCTTGCTCCGACCATTGCAACGACTATCCACCCCAGTGTTTCCCAGTCGGGAATCCCTCTTGCTGCCACAACGGCGGACGTGAGCGCGAACGGCAGCGCAAATACCGTGTGCTCGAACTTGATCATCTCGAGGATTATTCCGAGCTTGCACTTTGCATTTTTCATTTTGCATTAATAACGGTATGATGAATCAAATCCTGGTCAATCCGGTCGCGATTTTAAGCGACTCCTCTACGCGGCTCATAGTCTCTTGACTAAGATTCCCGTACCGGCCCACGATTCTAGATTTGTCTACTGAACGGAGTTGCATCAGCATCACCTTAGACCTGATGGAAAGTCCGCCGTCGGGCGGCTCTATCGCTGCCTCAAACGGAAATACTCGGTCTGTCTTGCGACTCGTGACTGCCGCAACGATAACCACTGGGCTGCGCTCGTTGATGAAATCTGGCGAGAGGACGACGGCCGGGCGCTCACCGCCCTGTTCCGAGCCCTCCGCAGGACTCAACCGAACCCTGACGACGTCACCTCGGCTAATCCCCCTCGCCATACCGGTGTACTATCTCCTCTTCCAGAGGGTTGAACTCCCTCTCGGCCTCAAGGTAAATGTCCCACATCTCGCAGCACCCTTCCGCGATCTCTTGTCGCAGCTCTGCCCGCTTCCGTTCCTCAAGCCACGCGCTAAGCGCCTCGGTCAGAACCGCGCTCCGCTTCCCAGGCGCCACAACCTGCTCAAACCGCTCCACCATTTCCGCTGGCAGGGCATAAGTTCGTTTTACAGCCGCCATTGTAAATACCTCCTTGCAATACTATTATACCATACAATAGTATTGTAGGTTGTTACTCCTTCCAACCCCGCACCAGCCGCTCGGCAATTTCAAGCTGTCTCAACACTCTGTCCACGACGAAATCCACCAGATCCTCTATCTCTTGCGGCCCGTGATAGAACGCAGGGCTGGCGGGGAGCACAGTCGCGCCCACGCGCGCGAGAAGGGTCAGGTTCTCGAGGTGTATCAGTGAGAGCGGCGTCTCACGCACAACTAGGATCAGCCGCCTGCGCTCCTTGAGGCAGACATCGGCCGCGCGAGTCACGAGGTCCGTGGAGACCCCGGCCGCTATCCTTCCGACCGTGCCCACCGAACAGGGAATGATGACCATCCCTTCGTAGTCGTGCGAGCCGCTGGATGGAGGAGCGTAAAGATCGTTCGGGTCGAGGAGCATAAACCGGCTTCCGCAGCCCTCCGGGATAAGATCTTCGAGATCGATTACGCCCAGTTCATCGCGTACGATGGAAACGGAGTTCTCAGAGGCCGTAAGGTAGATGCGATCATACTGCCCGGCGATTGCATCCAGCAGCCGCTTTGCGTAGATCGACCCGCTCGCGCCTGTGATCGCTACGAACAACCGCTTCTCAGGCAATCCCAAGCTCCTCCCAGATGCCGTCGATCCTGGTCTTCACCTCAGCGCTCATCTCGATCTCCGGGGGCCATTCGCGCAGGAAACCCTCTTCCGGCAGCTTCTTCGTTGCGTCGATACCCATTTTCGACCCGAAGTTGGGCGCCGGGGACGCGTGGTTCAATACGTCAACGGGGCCCTCGACGAACTCCACATCGCGCTTGGGGTCTATATTGTTGCCAAGCCGCCAGAGAACGTCGTGCATATTCTGCACGTCCACATCCTCATCTACCACGACTATGATCTTCGTAAACGACATCTGCCCCATCCCCCAGAGCGCGTGCATTACTTTTCGAGCGTGCCCAGGATAGCGCTTTCTGATAGAGACGACGGCCAAGTTGTGGAACACACCCTCAACCGGGAGGTTCAAATCCACAAGCTCCGGGAGCTGCGTCTTGATGAGCGGCAGAAAGATCCTTTCGGTGGCCTTGGCTATCCAGCAGTCCTCCATAGGCGGCTTCCCGACGATGGTTGCCGGGTAAATGGGGTCCTTTCTATGTGTTATTGCAGTGATGTGGAAGACGGGGTATTCGTCGGCCAGGCTGTAGTATCCCGTATGGTCTCCGAATGGCCCCTCGGTCCGTCTTTCTCCCGGCTCGACATAGCCTTCGAGCACGATTTCCGAGTCCGCCGGGACCTCGGCGTCGATTGAAACGCATTTTACCATCTCTACGGGCTTCTGTCGCAGGAATCCGGCGAAGATCATCTCGTCGAAGTCCTCCGGCAGCGGAGCCGTAGCCGTGTAGGTGATGACGGGATCGCCTCCGAGGGCCACGGCAACCTCCATCCTTCTGCCCAGCCGCTCATGCGCCGCATAATGCCTCGCTCCGACCTTGTGAGCGTGCCAGTGCATCCCGGTGGAGCATGCATCATAGACATGCAACCGGTACATTCCTGCGTTCCTCGTGCCGGTCTCGGGGTCCTTTGTGAAGACTACAGGGAGAGTAATGAACTTTCCACCGTCGCCCGGCCAGCACTTGAGGACCGGAAAGTTATCCAGAGAGGCATCGTTCCCCCGCAGGACTACTTCCTGACAAGCGCCGGAGCGGACCAGCTTCGGAAACGATGCGGAGAGTTTCATCAGGGGAGGCAGCATCTTCAGCTTGCCTATGAAGCCCTCCGGGACCTCCATCTTGACAAGCTCTGTTATTCGCGCGGCAATCTCGTCGACATGCTCCACTCCGAGCGCCATTGCCATCCTGCGCTTGGAGCCGAAGGCGTTAATCAGCACCGGCGCCCGGAATCCTGCGGGCTGCTCGAACAGCAGTGCAGGGCCGCCGGATTTCATCGCCCTGTCTGCAACCTCGGCTATCTCGAGCTCCGGGCTGACCGCCGTCTTTATCCGTTTCAGTTCGCCGGCAGCCTCCAACCGCTCCACGAATTCCTTAAGATCCTGATAGGCCATAAGATTTCTTGCCACAAACACTGTTAAGGCGGCAGGAAATTTCTCCTCTGCCGCCTAAGATTAATATATCACTACCAATCGCCGAGTGTCAAAGCGGAGGGGCGGGAGCAGCAAACGCGCAAGCGGCTGATGGCACCCACCAAAGCGAGCAATTAGCGTTATCCGCACCCCCCTATTTCTCTCCTCGGGCCGGAGTGCAAATCAGTACTGTCGAAAGTTGTCTTAGTACGTGTTGAAACTCGAAGACGCGAAAGCAGGTGGCGACCGGCTACGGCATAATGCTGACTTTCGGTGTGTCTATGCCTCCTGAACCGCTGAAGGGATGAAAGTCTCATCCGTTTCATATGGACTTCATCTGTTCAGTGGTTCTGGAGCCACTGATAGAAGAAATGGGAATCATCACGCATTGGACGGGCAATACCGAAAAGTACGAGTGACAGGAAAAGCCCAGCCTCATACATATTCCGGACTGTCCACCCGTTTTTCATACACAGCTTTCGTGGCCTTCGCGGCTTTCGTGTCTTCGTGTTTCAGGTGGTAGATAGGGAACTTTCGACAGTACTGATTGCAAATCCGCCCGAGCGAGTAGAGACGTAGAAAATTAGAAACTGAAGAGAAGTCGAATCCAGCGTCATAGCATGCTTCTCCTCTCCTTCTCATAAAACAGAATCTTAGACCCAGGCGCCGCGTCTATGTTGACCTGGAGCACGCGCATGTCGGTTCCCGACAGTGAGCGTGTCTTGCCGGTGTCCTTATCTGTAATCCTGTAGATCGCGGATGGATCGATTCCCCGCAGCGCAATGGTAGTTGCAGCATCGGGGCACAGGCTCCGCCGGTCGGGTCGCCCATAATGAATGTCTGAGCAGGCACAGCAGGAAAACCATCCACAACTTATCCACGAGCATCAGCAGGCTCCAAGTGTCGGTCTGGCTGCGGCTTGCCATGGCCGGGAACCTCTCTCCGCGGTTCATTTGTCCATTCTCCTAACCCGGCGGAGCCGGAACCAAGAAGGTATGCCAGACTCCGACGTCTAATCTCCTTATAGGTTGTATAGTCTG
>JACPPP010000023.1 GCA_016190935.1 Armatimonadota bacterium
CAGGGGCCAGATCAGGGGTTGGGTGATGGGGGTTGGGGGTTGGTAAGGAGCATGTACGATGGCCGGAGATATCCATCGAAGTCGATCGATAGCCGGGGAGATTCATCGAAGCAGATTGATGGCCGGGGAGATTCCTCCCCGGCCCAGGTGTCGCGGATATTTATCCGCCTGCTCCATCGGAATACTTGTCTGCTGGCGGCAATAATCAATGTAGTGGCCGGGATCTGTCCCGGCCAGCGGCTCCGCAGGGGCCGAGAAGCTGACGGCTGACGGCTGATAGCTGACCGCTGACAGCTCTTTAAAAGTATGAAATCACTATCTGACACAACAGCTCCGAAAGGGCGAAACCATGATCGGTTCATAACGCTAGGCGTTGCCATAACCGGCGCGCTTATTGTCGCGGCCCTGTGGAGATTCAACCAGATAGCAGGGGGATACGAATACTATATTACCGGTAATGCGATAGCCCTCTTCTTCGTGCCAATGGTTGTGATCCTGCTCGTCTTCGGGGAGGAACCGTCGAGCTTCGGCTTCGGCACAGGTGAGTCCCGCAGGGTGCGCTGGCTTACACTCCTAATATTCTGCGTTCTCGTTGTTGTCATACTGCTTCCGGCCTCGCGGCTCACAAGCTTTCAAGAGCACTATCCAATCTTCAAGCAGTTCTACCCTTTCAGAGGAGGCGCCTTCGTTGAGACCGATCTCCGAGACCTGCTCTATGCTCAGATCAGCTACGGGATGTATATGTTCTTCTGGGAGTTCTTCTTCCGGGGATACTTGCTGTTCGGCCTGTTCAGGACTATCAGATGGCCTGCCGTAGTCATCCAGGCGCTCGCTTTCGGACTCCTGCACTATGGAAAGCCGTCACTCGAGATCGGGGCATCGTTCGGTGCGGGAATCATACTGGGCATGCTCGCTCTCAGGGCGAAATCTTTCCTGCCGTGCTTCATGCTCCACTGGTCAGCATCTATAGCGTTCGATGGGCTGATCATCGCTTCAAGACACGGGTAAATGTGTTAAAGGGGCGCCGGTGGCCGGCGCCCCCGCTTTTCTCCTTCTTCCCTTCTGTTGTTTGGTAGCAGAAGCCGGTTTATGGGGCGAGCGCTGCTACATCCGAATCATCCGATGGGATGATGACAGGTATGCCGTCCAGATCCTTTTGACTGATGCCCGTCACAACTATCCTTTGTGATCCCAGCGGTTGTGAGAGGAAGAGTGTGGACAGTTTGCAGCGAAGTCTCACGTAAATGGGCCTGCCATTTTCACGGACTGCGTCGGTGCAAACTGTAGAGCCGTCTTCGAACCAGGTCTCGCCTCCGCTCGCGATCGGGGCGCCGACGACTCTGACGGTCCTGCCGATGGTCGAAGCGCCGGCAAACAGAGAATTCAAGGTGAGCATGACCGGCTTTGGTGGGCTGGCTGCTACTACGAGGATGTCTTCTCTGTTGCTTGTTTCCAGCGGCATGGGTTGGCCGGAGGAATCGGCATAGCTTGCGGCGGCAGATGTGGACACGATAGTGCCGGGTGTGGTTGCCGCGTAAGCGCTTGTCACTAAACAGGCCAGACTCACGACGGCGACTAGGATTCGCATTTCACCCTCCTTGGCATCCGTTCATCCGAAACAGCCTCTTCAATATAGCACGACCTCAGCAATATTGCAAGTATTTTTTCGAGATAAAAGAACAAAATTTGCGGATTCAGCGACAAATGGTCGCCTACCCGTACCTGGATCGTGCTACGGGTCGCCCGCTTTTCCCCGTCTCCCCGGTTCCGGGGCTGCTGCCACAACCCCCTCCGGTTGGGTAAACTCATATCGAAATGACCAGCCTGCATTAGGCGTTAGCCGGCTTCGGCATCCTTCGACAGGCTCAGGATGCGTAGTATGTTGGCTCAGGATGCAGTCCGAAGCAACTGCTGACGCCTAATGCAGGCTAGCTAGATCGAGGAGGTAACACATGTATCGATCATCGACCGGCGTCAGAGCGCCTGAGTTCATAGGAGATGTCAACGACTGGATAAACACCAGGCCGCTCAGGATGGCCGACCTGCGCGGGTTGACCGTGCTGGTGGACTTCTGGGACTACACGTGCGTGAACTGCCTACGCACAATTCCCTACCTGCGGGAATGGCACGACCGCTACAAGGACAAGGGGCTGGTCGTCGTGGGAATCCACACACCGGAGTTCGAGTTCGCGAGGGAACGAGAGAACATCGAGGAGGCTGTCCAAAGGCTGGCTGTCGAATATCCCGTGCTCTCGGACCCAAACTATGAGAACTGGAACGCCTACGCGAACCGATATTGGCCGCACAAGTATCTGGTGGGGACAGATGGGAAAATCATCTACGAGCACGTAGGCGAGGGCGCGTACGGCGATACTGAGGAGGCCATCCAGAGAGCATTAAGAGAGATCAATCCGGCTGTGAAGCTGCCTCCTGTTATGGAGCCGGTCCGTGGCGCGGACAAGCCGGGCGCGGTGTGCTATCCGATGACCCCGGAGTTGTACGCTGGCTACAGACGTGGCATCATCGGAAGCCCGGAAGGCTACCGTCCAGATCAGATCGTCAATTACACCGACCCGGGCGGCCATATAGACGGACGGATCTACGCCAGAGGGCTGTTTTACAACGGTCCGGAGTTCCTGCGCCACGCTCGCAAGACTGAGCAACCCGAGGACTACATAGCTATCCGTTACCACGCTCTGGAGGCTAATGCCGTAATGAAGCCGGATGCGGGGCCTTTCGACTTGCTCGTAACTCAGGACGGCAAGCCGCTCTATCTCCGGGACGCAGGCGTGGATGTCTATACATCAGATGGGAAGACGTGGATTCACGTGGACGAATCGAGAACGTATCGTATAGTAGCAAACAGGGAATTCGGAACTCACGAGCTTGCGCTTTCATCGGCTTCGGAATCCTTCAGCATTTATGCGTATACGTTCGGATCTTGTGAGGAGCCGGACTAGCGCAGAGCACAGAAGCCTGCCTGTTGTATCTCGTCTTCTAAATTCTCGATTAAGATTTCCTGCTTAGGAATGGAATGAGCGTGGAGATACGGCCAACGGATATGCGCATTGCCCTTGAAATCGAGGATTTGGGCGAAGTTGCTGTCCTTGACATTCCCACTGTGTCGCTGCTATACTCGCAATGTTGCTGCCGTGCGACCAGCAACTGCACTAAGGCTTACCTGCAGTGGTAAGCCGCCAGCCAGGAAAGGTGGCCTGTATATATGAAAGGCTTCGCACGGGCCGATGGCCTTCCGTCGGCCGATTATGAAGCTGTAGTCCTGGCCCTCTCGAGACTTTCAAACGCAGTTATCGCAAACCAGGCTCCGGGCGGCGCACTGGCCGCCGCGATTGAGACCGGCGCTGTGCTTTTGCAGGCTGAATGCGGCGCGGCGTTTGTTATCGACTCTACTTCAAACTCGATCAAGCTGGCTGCGTGTCATGGCATAGACATCCCGTCGTCTCGTTCTGTGCTTCCAGGGCATGCGGTCGTGAAGCAATGCGCAAAAAGCTGCGCGCCTGTCGTGATCGAGAACCTCGCCGTAGAGCGCAGGCAGGGGCTTTCGAGGCTTGCCAAGCTCGGCGTTGCGTCGCTGGTCTGTGTTCCCGTGAAGGCCGCGGAAGGGTGCATCGGAGCGCTGATGGTGATGTCCCGGGAGCCGCGCGCGTTCTCAGCTTCGGATGTCGATGTGCTGTCGGCCGTGGCAGGTCAGGCGGCGTTTGCAGCTTGGAAGAGGACACCTCCAGCAGAACTGCTGAATCTGGGAAGAGACGGCAGCGGGCCGGCAAACGCTTACAACGCTGAACTGATTGAGCTTGCTAACCGGAAGATCCAGGAGCTTGCTATTCTCAACAAGATAAGTGAGGCCGTAATCTCGACCCTGGACCTGCCGGAGCTTCTTAAGCTGGCGCTCGAGCAGTCTCTGATAGCAGTTGGCGCAAACGTCGGATCTATCATGCTGCTTGATGATCTCGTGGGCAAGCTGACGATCAAGGCCTCCAAGGGCCTGGACAGGAGAGTGGTCGAGTCGGCTTCACTGGCCCTGGGCGAAGGCATTGCCGGGTGGGTGGCCGAGAACGGCCATCCTGTGCTTGTGCACGATGCCAAGAACGATGCCAGGTTTCGAATGCATCGATACAGGGACGACATTACCTCGGCTATGTCGATTCCGCTTAAAGCCAGAGGGCGCGTCATCGGTGTGTTGAATGCGAGCACTACTCAGGTCGGGCGGAGATACGGCCCGAGAGAGGTAGAATTCATGTCCCTCATTGCGAACCAGGTCGCAATGGGGCTGGATAATGCGCGGCTATATGACAAGATCGAGAGGCGATCTGAAGAACTCGCGTCTTTATTGCAGCTTTCAGAAGCTATTACATCGACACTTGAGCTAAAGAAGGTGCTCTCGTTACTCGTCACAAGATTTCGTGCTATGGCTCAGGTCGATGCCTGTGCATTACTCTATTTCGATGCGGACCGCGGGCGGTTCAGGTGCCTTGATGGGCAGGGGCTTACCGGCGGGACTAGAAAGAGCAGGTATTATAGCCTCGCGCTTCCTATGGCGGCACAAGCGCTGGAGAAGGGACAGCCAGTGTTGTGCGACATTGCTCCCGGCTCAGAGTGTTGGACTCAGGTCGCGGATGAGGAGGGGTTTTCGAGCGCAATATGCGTGCCACTTACGGCGTCCGGCAGGGTGGTTGGAGCGGCGGCGCTGTTTTCTGCGGCCCAGCGCGCCTTCTCCAGGTCGGAGCTCGAGACTATGGCTGCGCTTGGAGCGCTGGCCGGCGCTGCTATACGCAATGCGGTGGTTTACCAGCACCAGCACGAGATCGCGCGTTCGCTTCAGTTTAAGCTCGTTCCCACAGTTCCGCTAACCGCGAGTGGACTCGAAATCGGACACAAGTTTTTGCCCGCCAGGGAGATCGGCGGCGATTATTATGACGTGATCAATGTCGGTGACCAGCGAGCAGGTGTAGTCATAGGCGACATCACCGGCAACGGCGTGCCGGCAGCTATCTATACTTCTATGAGCAAGAACGTGCTCAGGGCCTATGCGCTCGACAACGATTCGCCGGCTGACGTCCTCACGCGACTGAATCGCATAGCCTGCGAAGAAATGCAGCCGGACATCTTTATCAGCCTGTTCTACGGAGTGTTCAACGCCGAAGACAGGACCTTCAGCTACGCAGCCGGGGGCCACGAGCCGCCACTGCTTTACCGCCCGGATGGTTCATTTGACAGGCTGCGCGCAGACGGCCTGCTCGTTGGAGTGAATCCGGGCTTCGAGTTCGAGGAGAAACGGGTCCGGCTCGATCCCGGTTCTGTTCTCGTGCTTTTCACAGATGGAGTTGTTGATTCGGCCAACATTCGCGGGAAGTTTGGCATAGATGAAATGGAGGAGATCGTGCGCTCGGATGCGCTAAAGCCCGCCCAGGAACTCGCCGATAATATCTACATAAGATTGTTAGAGCTCACAGGCAGTGGGGCGCAAGACGACGCGGCGCTCGTCGTCCTTAAAGTAATGTAGTAGCTGCGCGGTATGCGACAGTTGCAGCATCAGGTAGAGGCTTAAGCGTGATTATGCAGTGCGCACATCAAATCCGGCTGGAGATTCCCAGCACCGCAGAGTTCGTCGGCGTTGTCAGACAAGCTGTTGCGGGTATTGCTGGCAGGATGTGTTTCTCGCCCACGGAGGTTGACGACCTCAAGCTTGCAGTCGGCGAGGCGTGTAACAACGCCGTCAGGCACGGCTGTCCCTCAAGTGTTAACCCCTACATCACTGTTGTCTGCAATGTTGCCGGCGACCGTCTGGAAATTGAGATCAGCAACGGTTTGGCCGGCGGAGAATTGTGCCCGACAATAGTAGATGACCTCGACTACAGCAAGGAAGGCGGAATGGGCCTTTACATCATGCGAGAGATAATGGACGAAGTCGAGATCATCTGGCACGACCGTACCGCCAGAGTCCGCATGGTCAAACGCTTGAAGCGCAAAAAAGCCAGATGAGCATCTATAACGATCGCAGTCTGTGAAGTTTCTTCTCGATTTGCTCGTTATCAAAGTATTACCTCTGTAACCCCCTCCGACGTAATCGCCCGCTAACATCGACTTGCCGCCATAAGGCGTTTTTCACGCGGTGGCTGATCGCCTGTAGGCTTAAACTCAGCTTTAATTCTAAACTCCGTCATTGTATGTTCATGATAGCGGTTTGGGGGGAGATCAAGCGGAGGGGCAGGTCAGAAAACCCATCGCGAGGTGTTCTAGAACACAGTATGTCCAGGCCGGCCACTCACTGATAGGGCACCACAACCTTCACTCTGCGGCAAATTCAAACTTCAAGTGGTGCAACTGACCAATAGTATAAGTGAGCGTGCTGATGGACCATTTGAGTAGTACATCAGTATCTACTGGGCGTTGCCACTCACCGTAACCCGCGAAGGAGTGCTCCCAGCCTCCCATTCCAAGGTGAATTCCTGCTAAGCTTAGGCACGCATGTGTCCGGATAGCCTCTGCGCCGACAGTTGCAGATGGTAACCTAATAAGGGCGCTGGCAGGCAAGGCCTCTAGCGCGCGAAGCTCCCGATCGCTGACCGAGGACTCGTTCTCACTTGCTGGAAGGAGGTATGATATGGTAGGATCAAAGTGCCAATGTGGTTGCGCTGCGTCTCCCCCGCGTTTCGGAACGCTATCATACTCGCCACGCAACAGTTGGTCCTTATCGACTCGGTGATCTGGTCCCCAGTAAAACGACCAGGAGGCACCAACGAATTGAAAACGCCCGTCCCCGAGCGACTCCCATTCCTCGTGCCATCCAGCCCAAGCACCCAGGTCGTAAGCGGAAGCGCAGTAGACTCGAAAAACTGGGCAGGCTGCATCTTGCTTTCTCTGTGCTCTACTCAGAATGTCCGGCGGATTTGTCACTATCAACTGAAAGACGACGCTGCGTCCCTTGTGTGCTCGTCCCCAATTACCAGACTCCTGAGTCTCTAAAATACTCTCCCAATGAAGCCTCTTCTTAATTTCTGCCGTTATCTTGCGGTGAAAGGTCTCGATCCCGGCACGATCCAGCACTAGACCCAACGCCTGGCTGACCTTACGCTCTTGCTTCACAGTCATTCCGTGTCTGCCTCCGAAAAGCCGTAAACTTCGGCAACGATCTTGTCCAAGGCTTCAAACGCTGGCATGTCCCCCTCATGTATGCGGTGGCCAAGCTGAGTCAATCTCTGCACAGTATCAGATGAAACTCGGAGATCGTCTGACAGATCCGGCAGGAAAACTCTATTCACAAACCTCGGTGACAGATCGAACTGCCCGCCCCTCACACGTGGGCAGAAACAGGCAAGCATTGCTTCAAAAGAGGGACTGTTCAGAATGGCAAGGTACGCCAAAGAAAAGTCCGAACCGAAGAATTCCTCTTCCTCCTTCCCGTACTCATTGCATTCTCCTTTCCAAAACCACGCGTAGCCCTGCACAACGACGAACTCGCCCAGCCTATCGTAGGCGAAACTGCCCATTTCTCCAAATGACTTGCTCACCAGTTTTGGGCGGCGGCCGTGTTGCCAAGCTCGCTCACGAGTCAACAGCCACCACTTCTCTGGGTCGGCATCTGCTCGGGCTTGCAACTTCTCTTTAAACGGAAAGAGCCGCGTCCGATAGAAGGTTTCGGTCTGAGTCCGAACTTCTTCTTCCGTCCTTAGAAGACAGCCGGTGTCAGCGTAGGGGTAGAAGACGAACGTTGATTGTTCTAACCGCCCATCCCATATAGTCGGACTGCCTGCCGCTGGCCGAAAGTACCGCCGTTCCCGCGCGGGCAAGCGTTCATAATCAGCCTTAGCAAGAAGAAAAACTTCTTTAAGTCCAGATCTGATGCCTTGGCGAACATTGAATAACTTGCCGACTGTAGGCATACCCAATCGAGCGAGTTTCTGAATTCGCCGGAGATAACGGCCTGATCGTGGCAGCCAACTTACCTCACCGAACGTGTCGGGCGTACTCTTGAATATCTCCCACTCTCTCTCGACAATAGGGATGCATGAAATCGAGTGCCTACGAAGACTCCGGATAGCGGCATCTTCCGCACCCTCGTTGGCAAGAAGAATTGTGGTATGTCGCCGAAGTTCCGTCTGAGAGGTTTTTGGCCTGCGGAGGACAAGAAAGCCCGGCTCGACTGCGGACGCACGAAAGTAAGTATATCCGCGGAAGTGCCCGATCAAACATATATCAGTATAATCCCTGAGTGCGGCTC
>JACPPP010000192.1 GCA_016190935.1 Armatimonadota bacterium
ACTACAACTACAACGACAACTCCGTGCTGGTAAACGCCATCAGGGCCGGATACCGGGGCGCATATTGGGACATTCTCCGGCGCATCGCCTCTGCAGGGCAATAAACTCAACAATTGCTCGTGTTTTTGCGCCTTTTCGATGTTGACGACAGGCCGGGTTCGTGGTAAAATAATGTGATGGGCCGTTAGCTCAGGTGGCAGAGCATCTCCCTTTTAAGGAGAGGGTCGTTGGTTCGAGTCCAACACGGCTCACCACATTGGACCCCCCAGAGTGACTTGCCACTGGTTGTCGGTTAGCTCGACTAAAGCATACTCCCTTGCCAGAGTTTCCAACGTTTACGGCAATCTCTCTCGTCTGCTACGAAGCCATCTCTCTCGACTCTCACGACACCGGACACAAGATGTAATGCTTGTGGTTTCACAAACCAGCAAGTGCCTTCATTCTACCCAATATTCGCCAGCACAATCAAGCAAAATATAGTTGACAAGCAGCCTATTTTGGTATAAACTGAACGCAAGATAACATCCATATCTTGCTGGCCGCAACGACATAGTCGTTCTGGCGCAAGGCTCGATGTTCCGAATACTGGAGAAACTGAATCCGGCTCCTGCTGTTCCTGTCATCGGCTGTTTGGAGTCTGGGGTGAAACAGATCAAGGGTTTACTTGGCTATGCTGAACAGTAACGCACTGAAAGGACTGGTTTCCACAGAGGGAAAACTGGCTCTTCTTGAGATGATGCTCCTCATCCGTCACTTCGAGGAAACGGTGGAACAGTTATATACAGAAGGGCGGGTGGCAGGCCCACTTCATCTATATATAGGCGAGGAAGCAGTTGCAGCGGGGGTCATTTCGTGTCTCGAGAAAGAAGACTTGATCACCAGCACACACCGCGGCCACGGCCATCTCTTAGCCAAAAGAGGGGATGTAAACCTGATGATGGCTGAACTCCTCGGGAGGGCCAGTGGATACTGCAAAGGCAAGGGCGGCTCCATGCATATCGCCGACATACGCCTGGGTCACCTTGGAGCCAATGGGATAGTCGGTGGCGGAATCCCCATCGCTACCGGCGCGCCAAGATGAGTAATCACGGGAAGTGGCACCAACTTCCATGCACATGCACCTTCATGTGGTGCTGATTCGCTCGACGAAATCCCTGGCAGAAGATTTGGTGGCCGGGTCGTATGGTGCGTGGTGGACGCAAGCGCGTCTTGCCATTTCGAGTGCAGTCAGGCGATCAATCCTGCCATCCAGCGCCAGTGCTGTACGGTACTCACAAGAGAATTCACAGAACACCGGATATTTCCAGTCGGATCGTTTACTCGTATTCTCACCTCCAATCCTTGCCGTGACAACTTGACAACTGACAGATTGCATGGTATAAAACAATTGTTGGTTAATCCGATAACCACAGCCTTACAAACACCTGTGCTCACAGTTTCAAAAGATGTGGAACCAAACTGGCAGTCCTCTGTCGGAGATGCCTTCTGGGGAGATAGGAGTAATAGAGATGGTGACGAGAAAGCTCTCTGATGTCCCGTGCGCCTCGACCGCTGGCGCCACAGTGCCCACATCCATAAGTCCGATCGCTTCTGATCGCAGCTACGCCGTGGTACTGTTATTACTTTTGGCCTTGGCGATGCTTTTCGTCTTCCCGCAGCAGTCGCAGGCAACCGTTTACTATGTGGACGGCGCTAACGGCTCCGACTCGAACACCGGGCTTTCCTGGAGCGCAGCCTGGAAAAGCGTGAACCGGGGTGAGCTGCCATACAACGGCCAGCCACCAGTGCTGCGACCGGGCGACCGAGTGGAGGCGGCAGCCGGAACCTACGTTCCATCAGCCACTGAAGGCTTCAGGTTTCAGGTGGATTCTCCGAACTATGACAGCCGGATCGTCTACCACGCCAACGGACGCGTGATACTCGATGGGCAGTATACATGCGAACAGGTCATCTTCTTCGGTCGGGTCGGGACCAATTCGGGCAGGTGCAGGGAACTCGACGGATTTGAGATCACTGGCGGCATTAAGTACGGCATTAAATCCGACCAGTACTGCCCGGGACACACGATAAAGAACTGCGTGTTCAGAGACATCGGCGTTCCGGGACAGGGAATAGCAGCCTCCTATCAGGACGCGAGCGACGGCTGGCGCTATTATAACAACGTTTTTCGCAGCATAGACGGGACCGGCAGCAACTATTCCGCCGCGATCTACCTTTGGGGCTACACCTGGTGGGGGCAGGACCCACAGACCCAGGTTTATAACAATACATTCGTCGATTGCGCCTGTGCCTACAGCCTTGCGGCCGGCGGCTGGGGGATATGCGATTTTAAGAACAACATAGTTGTGGGCTTCACTGGAGGCAGCCTTTCGTGGACAGGCAATCCCGATTTCCCTCTCACTCATTCGTACAACCTCTGGTGGCAGAACGGTTACAGCCCGTCTGGTGAGGCGGGCGCAGTTTATGCCGATCCCAGGTTCGTCAGCCGCGAAGCAGGCAACTACCGGCTTCGTTCAGACTCACCGGCCATCGACGCGGGAACTCCCGCAGGTCTCTCCTACATTGGCGTCAAGCCTGATATGGGCGCGTTCGAATACGACCCAGCCGCGCCGCTATCAGCCATTCGGGGTATAGTGCGAGATTATGTGACTCGCTACCCGATAGTCGGAGCGCTTGTTGAAGCGGTTGGTGAAGGTGTCTCCAGCGCCACGGCCTCAGACGGAACTTACCGGCTGGATGTTGCGGCCGGGTCTCACGTGGTCCGTGCGTCCAAAACAGGTTATTTCACCGACCAGGTGATTGTGGAGGTCGCAGGAGGGGCTACGGTCTTCAAAAACATTGATCTTGCGATTCCCGGGACATTGACAGGGAGGGTCACTCAGAACCGGTTGAGCCAGCTTCCTGTTTCTGGAGCTAAGGTTGAAGTCGTAGGATCCTTTGTGAGCACAACGACTGACGGCCAGGGCAATTATACCCTGACCCTTCCGAGCGGGATGAGAAATATCAGGGTAAGCCGGCCGGGCTTTGTGAGCAAGGAGCAATCCTTGACGATCCAAGCCAGCCAAACTTTAACATGCAACTTCACTCTTGACCTTCCTCCTACGGTGGCCCTTACGCCTGGGGAGAAGGACAGGATGTTGGAGAACTACTTTGAGAGGATGTCCGCTCCACAGCACATGAGCTTCAGCGACCTCGCTACCTGGCAGACGCGCCGCGCATTCGTACGTCAGACTGTGCTCCGGACCCTGGGACTTGATCCTCTGCCGGAGCGGCTCCCGCTAAACATCACCTACGGTGGCAGCCTGGACAGAGGCGACTATATCCTGAAGCGCGTCTACTGGCAGAGCTGGCCAGGTGTGTATGCGTCCGGTTGGCTCTATATGCCGAAGAACATCTCGGGCAAGATTCCAGGTATTATCAACCCGCACGGCCACTGGGAGAACGGAGCGATGAATCCGGTCGTACAGAGCAGGTGCATCGGACTGGCGAAGAAAGGTTACGTGGCTTTGGCAATAGATAAGGTGCACACTAACCATCCGTACGACTACCTGGTAGGCATGCACTCCGTCGGCATTATGATATGGAACGACATGAGGGCCATAGACCTCCTCGAGACTCTTCCCGAAGTCGATGCGACCAGGATAGGCTGCACAGGGGCATCCGGAGGCGGCCAGGAGACGATGTATATGATGGCCACTGACGACCGCGTTAAAGCCGCTGTCCCGGCAGTGCTCATCAGCTACTTCTACAGGATACTTTTCCCGACCGAAAACACGCACACCTATTGCAACTTCATACCCGACCTCTTAAGATATACTGACGAACCCGAAATATCGGCTACCTTCGCCCCTAAACCGGCGCTGTATCTGACGGTGACCGGTGACTGGACTGCACAGTTCCCATTCGAGGAGTTCCCTGAGATACAGAGCATCTGGTCGCTCTACGGCGCTGCCGGCGACACCAACTGCCTGCAATGGAACCAGGGGCACGATTACAATCAGCCTATGCGCGAGGCGATGTACGCGTGGTTCAACAAGTATCTCAAGGGCATAACTGATCCCGCTCAGGCCACGGAGCCTGCGATTACCACTGAGACCATCGCCACCATGCAGTCGCTGAACCTTCCGACCTATCCCGGCGCGCGCAGCTTCTTCCAGGTCCACGACGACTATCAGAACCGATTTGGATTCGTGGAACCAAGCCCTGCAAGCGCCTCCGAATGGCTGGATTATCTGGCCGGGCTGAGGACCAGCCTTGCAGACAGGCTGGGAGACGTGCCGGTCACCGGACGTCTCGTGGAGCAGCTTCCTTCGGCGGTGGTCTCCGGACTTACAGTGGAGAAGTACAGGATACGCTCGGAACCCGAGATAGATGTTCCGGCGCTTCTCTTCAGACCCTCCGGCGCTCTTAACCCGCCGGTCGTAATTATGATCCATCCCGGTGGCAAAAGCTCCATCGTTGCTGAGAATTTGAGTCTGATACAGCAAATCTTAGCCGGAGGAAGGGCTGTCTTCCTTCCCGATGTTCGGCTGACCGGGGAACTGGCCAGAGAGTGGACTCCTAACACTGTGATTTGGGGCAGGCCGACCGCCGGAATGGCTCTCACCGACCTAAGGGCCTGCCTGGACTTCATTGCTGCGCTTGCCGGACTGGACCAGGGCCGCACAGCCCTAGTCGCGCTCGGTGACTCTGGTGCAACAGCTCTCTTCGCAGGGGCGATGGAGCCTCGTTTCCTGTCCGTGGCCGCTTTGAACGTCGGGAATACCTACCGGACGGGAAGGCTCTATCCGACGGTCTCCAATATACTGCGCGTGGGCGACCTCCAGCAGGTTGCAGCCGCCATAGCGCCGAGGCCGGTTCTGATAGGCGGAGCCACCGGCTTCGATTTCACATCAAGAGCATACACAGGGGTTGGCGCACCCGATAAATCGACCATCCAATCGTCAGAGGTAGCAGCGTCCACGCTCGATACCTGGCTGCAGTCTAGTATTCCGCACTCGACTGGCAATGTCTACTACGTAAACGGCTCGACCGGCAGTGACGCTAACGACGGGCTTACTCCAGCAACTGCCTGGAAGAACATCGACCGTGGTGAGGGAAGGGACGGCATTCCCGCGATTCTTGCTCCGGGGGACACGGTTATGATCGCAGAGGGCACTTACAAGCCCGGCGTCGGCCCTTACACCTTTAAGATAAGTGGAGCGTCAGGTGCGCCAATTACCTATAAGGCAACCGGGCGGGTTGTCATCGACGGAGAATATATAAATCAAGAACAGCTTTTCTCGTTTGGTGCGAATGTATCTTACAGAGTAGTAGATGGGTTCGTGTTCACCAGGGGGAAGAACAGAGCGATCAAGGGATCAGGTTACGGCGCCGACAACATAGCCATAAAGAACTGCGAGTTCGTAAACATCGGTGTAAGCACCGCCCAGGGTGGAAACCAGGTTTTTTGCGTAGACCAGACCGGCTGCAATAACTGGATTTACCAGAACAACGTCTTTCACAGCATGACAAGCCCCGACTATGGCTACGAGGGAGGCATCGTCCTTTATTACAACTCGACTGCGAGTTTCTACAACAACACATTCGACAACTGCGGGCTTTATGCCGTGCTTCCTGCGCCTGGAACCATCAGCGTATTCAAGAACAACATCATCTCGAACTCAGAGAACGCAGCTTTCTATCAGGGTGCGGTTCCAGCGGAACACTCACATAACCTGTACTATAACGTGCCCAACCCTCCGACGTTTGCTCTCGGGGTAGGAGAGGTTATATCGAGCAGCGCGGAATGGGATCCTATGTATGCAAGTCCCGGTTTGAACTACCGTCTGCGGGCGGCTTCTCCTGTTATAGACAGAGGCACGGGAGTCGGGCTGCCCTACATAGGTTCCGCGCCCGACCTTGGGGCTTATGAGCATGACCCGACCGCCGCGCCGGTTACCATCAACGGGACGGTGAGAGATACCGATGGCGGAGGCATCTCCGGAGCGACGGTGGAACTGGTAGGAGAGGGTTTGAGCACGGTAACCGCTTCGACGGGCGCTTATACTCTGACGAGTCCGGCAGCGGGAATGCACAAAGTGCAGGCATCCCTGTCCGGTTACTTCACCGAGTATGCCATCGTCAATCTCCAAAGTGGAGCGACAGTAGTCAAAGACTTCATACTTGCAGGCCAGGGAAGTATTGCGGGGAAAGTCACCCAAAACAAGCCGGGGAATCCTCCAATACCGGGAGCGAATGTGGAGGTTCGGGGCACATCCTCCATGGTCTTCACGGACGAGAACGGCAACTACAGCCTTGACACGTCGAGCGGTGGCAGAATAGTCCAGGTGAGTTATCCGGGCTTTGTGACTGCCGAGGAGCCGGTAGTTGTGCCGAGCGGCGGGACTGTTACGAAGGACGTGGCACTGAACCAGGTTCCGCCTGTTGACTACTACGTCAAGCCGGCTGCAATCGGGGGTGACAACGGAAACAGCGGTCTTTCGTGGAGCAATGCGTGGGCTGACATCGACAACGGAGATAAGAGGGGGCTGCTTAAGCCTGGAGATGTTGTGCATGTCTGGCCTGGAACATACACGCATGCCCAGAACTGGACAATAATCTCCTCCAACTGCTCAGGCACACCGATAGCGCCTATCACCTATCAGGCAGAGACCGACCCTTCTAACCCACTGGCGAGGGTTGTGCTGACGCAGGGGCTCTCGACGGGTTCTTATGGCATCTACACCTACAGCACGGCCCAGTATAACACGTTCGATGGTTTTGAGGTCACAGCCACGCAGGATGGGGTAGGAGTAGCAGGCAGAGGGACTGTGATACGCAATTGCTACATTCACGATCTGGCGGCATCGTCCGGTGCTTCCTATTCGCGGGCGCTCAACATCTGGGCTGCTGACTTTGTGGCGACAAACAACGTCATCACCGATATGGAAGACCCATATCATCCCGGCGACTTTACGGACGTGCAGGCTGTGCAGTTTATGTCGAGCAATGCATTGGTGGCCAACAACACGATAGGCAGGACAAGGAAGGCGACGAGGTATGGCAGCTCGACCAACAGGTTTGTAAACAATATAGTCGTTGAGATGCAGGGCACTGCGCTTGGAGCAAACGCTACCGGATTCCGGCACAGCCACAACCTGCTCTGGAACAATGCCGCAGACTATGCGGAAGGTTTCGCACCAGGAGAGGGAGAGTTCAATATAGATCCGATGTTTGTTAATCCGAGCGGCACCCCTCCTAACTACAGGCTGCGGCGTGGGTCTCCGGCAGTAAACAGCGGAGTTGACATCGGCTTGCCATACATCGGGACTGCTCCCGATAGGGGCGCCTTCGAGAGCGAGTTCACCGATCCTGCATCGGGCTGGGTGGAAGGTGTCGTTACCGATGCGTCCACTGGTCAGGCTATTGAAGGAGCAAGGGTGGACATTCTTGATGTGGCAAGTGTAGCCACCGATTCTGTCGGATATTACAAGCTCTTTGTTCCGGCAGGCGCACAGACGATAAGGGCGGCAGCGCTCGGCTATGCTCCCCAGGAGTCCGTGGTGGAGGTTACAGTAGAGACAGGAACTATTGTAAACTTCAGCCTTGTTGCCGCGACCGCGCCTTTCTCATTTGACAGGATTGGCATTCTTAAGAAGCATCCATTCCCGGCTTATATCAGGCTTACTACGGCAAAGGTGGCTACATCCGCTTCAGCCTGGGCAGGGATCGGCGGTTTCTACATAGAGGAGCCTGACAGGTCGAACGGCATAAGGATAGTGCCCGATGCAGGGCTGCCTTCCGTCATAGAGGGAGACAGAGTGACGCTTACCGGCAGGCTGAATCTTGATGAGAATGGGGAGATGTGCATCTATGCCAGCTCCATAGACAGCAAAACCATTGGCGCAAAGCTCAGGCCATTGGGGATGAAGAATCGGGACGTCGAGAGAGCGACGGGTCTGCTGGTCAAGGTCTGGGGCGATGTCAAGTTCAAGGCCGCGGATGGAAGCTATGTATATGTCGAAGATGATGGCCATTTCTATGACGGCGCTGGAGTCGCCAGAGGCATAAGAGTATTGACAGGAGGGGTGAGCGCTCCTTCAGAGGGTTTCGCGGTCTTCACGGGCATAGCCGGTCGCGTCCAGACAAGCTCCGGCAATATACCTGTTGTGCGGCTGAACAATTCGACCTCGGTCAAATCGGCTTATACGAAGGTCAGCTATGTCTCCGGCCCGGAGGTTATGTACGACTCTATAAGATACTTGTGGGGCGGGCATACGTTTGGCTATACCATCGAAAGCCCGGATGCAATCTTCTGGTCGGCCAATCACTACGATCCGGGAACCACTTATTCGAAGAGAGTGATAGTCGGCCAGCATCCGAAACCGGGGTCATCCGTGGTTTCCGCGCAGACGATCATCTCGTTCGATAGTCCGGAATGGTACTACACCAACCCACCGCAGATGGTACG
Source organism: Armatimonadota bacterium (assembly GCA_016190935.1). GTDB lineage: Bacteria > Armatimonadota > UBA5829 > UBA5829 > DTLH01 > JACPPP01. The sequence goes on from JACPPP010000192.1 coordinate 8,453, forward strand.
AACACCGGACGGCTACCTGCACATATTCGTTGGAGCATACAGGCCGCAGGTTTCGGGGCAAATATGGGGCACTATTCATTACTATCGCAGCGCGCGCCCCAATGACATAACCGAACTTGTGGACCGCACCAGCCTCATCCCACTTGTCGGGTTCAACAGCTTCCACATCAGACAAAACGTCGGCGTAAGCCCGGACGGAAGCAAAATGGCGCTGGTCACCCTCGCATGGCCTACGAATACGTACCCCGTGGCGGGCAACACACCGGTCATCTTCAGGGGCACCCGCAGCGGCCCGGATTTCGTCTTTTCAAACCCTGTGCAGTATGCCGAACCAATGGGATTGTTCTATCCACAAGTGTGCACGCGAAACGACGGACAGATAATCATCGTGGGCGAGGTCTGG
>JACPPP010000193.1 GCA_016190935.1 Armatimonadota bacterium
GTATTAGGCTTTATTCACACGCAGTCGGCATTACCAGCCTCCAACCCCTGATCTGGCCCCTTTTCGCGTTATTCGCACATTTCGTGTCTTCGCGTTTCAACATGCCGCAGTTAGTGCTTGACATCCAGATGTTTGTAGGCTAACATGCAGATGGTTGGTCGTCTTACCAACAAAGCAGCATCTGTGTCCGAGGAGCAACATTATGCAAAAGCTGATAATCACGATCACCGCTGATTCCACAATGTCGTATCCGCGGAATCCCTACAATCCGCAGGGGCTGGAGAATGTCGCAGAGGAATACCGGAGGAGCGTGGATGCCGGGGCCAGTATATGCCACCTGCACGGGCCTTACACGGTAGATAAAGAGTTTCAGCCCGATGGAACGAAGTTATCAGACCTGGACCTTCCGGGCTGGCAGCGGTTAAAAGATCTGATCGATGAGAAGTGCCCGTCGAGGCCGATCATCCAGTATGGAATCGCAAACGGGCGCTTTCCACAGCGAGTCGAGTTGATGGACCAGAAACCGGATATGATGTCGGTCTGTTTCAACGCACATGATGAGTGCTTCCAGCCCGACCCTGACTTTGAACCGGTCGAGCTATATGGCCTCCACAGCAGGCCCGAACTCACTGAATATGCGCAACTCACCTTGGAGAAGGGCATAAAGCCGGAGGTCGAAAGCTTCCACTTTGGAGCAGTGTGGAATGCAATGCGCCTGCACAAGCAGGGATTGCTGAAGACGCCGATGTGGACTACTTTGTTCTTCTGGCCGGGCGGTACCTGGACTCCTCCCACGCCAAGGATGCTGATGTGCATGGTGGACCATCTGCCGAAGGAGTTCAACTTCAGCGTCAGCGTGATGGATGCCGCTGATTATTGGCAGGTGCTCACGACTTCAATCCTTATCGGCGGGAACGTCAGGGTGGGCATGGAGGACAATCCATATGTCTCGGACGGAGTCCTTGCTAAAAGCAACGCGGAGCTTGTTGAGAAAATTGTCAGAATAGCAAGAGAGCTTGGGCGTGAGATTGCGACTCCCGACGAGGCGCGCGAGATCGTGAGTATTGGAAGATGAGTATATTACTGGGTGCTCTGCTGTAAACAGCATACGCCATAAGCCATAATGTGCATAGGAGATAGCATCTTGTCGGAAGTGATCGTCAGGCCGGAGAAACTGCAGGAGTTTGCCGCCGCCGCGCTGCAAGAAGTCGGAGTGAAGGAATCTGAGGCTCGCATTGCTGCGGAGATAATCGTTACGGCGGATATGCGCGGCACGGCGTCTCACGGTATTGTTGCCTTGAGGACGTATGTAAAGCAAATTCTGTGCGGTGGAGTGGACCCTGACGTGGACATTGAGATCGTCAACGAAGGGCCTGCCTGGACCCTGGTAGACGGGCATGCCGGCTTAGGTACGCTAACAGCCTATAAAGCCGCCATTCTCGCCGTTAATAAGGCCAGGCAGAGTGGCGTGGGAGTTATTGGGGTAAGGAATGGCAACCATTTCGCTGCAGCAGGCTATTATTCACTTATGATGACCAAGGAGAACATGATAGGGATTGCAATGAGCAACGCGGCTATAACACTTGCCGTTACCGGAGCGGCCGGGAGGGTTATTGGGAATAATCCGTTCTCCTTTGCAACTCCAGCGGGTGAAGAGAGGCCGATTCTTCTCGATATAGGGATGAGTGTAGCAGCCGGCGGGAAGATTAATCTTGCCAGAGATGAGGGCCGCAGCATACCGTTGGGTTGGTTGATCGACTCTTTGGGCAATCCTACTACTGACCCCGGCGATTTCGCCAGAGGTGGAGCGATGCTCCCCTTTGGCGGACACAAAGGCTACGGCCTTGCACTGATGATTGAGACCTTGGCGAGTGTCTTGACCGGCGCAGCTATAACCAAGGATATTGGCTACTGGTACAAAGATGTGTCCGAACCCTGCAATGTCGGTTCTATGTTCATAGCCATCGATGTTGGCATGTTCATGCCCATTGATGAGTATAAGACTCGCATGGATCATCTTATCCGGCTCATCAGGAGCGCCCCACGGGCTCCAGACGTAGAGAGGATCTACCTGCCGGGAGAGATCGAACAGGAAAAGGAAGACCATGCGCGCGCAGAAGGAGTATCCGTGAGCGACATCACGATAGACAGCCTGAGGGAGCTTGCCAGCGACTTAGGCCTGCTGGAAGAATTTGGACGGATAGTCAAATTAGGAGGCGATGACACTTGAAGATAGAGCAGATTAGACAGATGCTGATAGAAGGAACTCCGGTTATCGGCAGTCAGGTTGTAGAGATGCGATCATCCGCAATTGCGGAGATGTACTCAGCAATCGGCTTTGACTTCATATTAATAGATCAAGAGCATTCAGCTATTGACTTGAGTGAGGCAGCCGAGATTATCAGAGTTGCAAGGCTGTGCAGGATTGCGCCTTTCGTCAGGATACCTGAGATTGCATACAGCGCTGTAACACGACCACTGGACCAGGGAGCCCAGGGAATAGTTGTGCCGAGAGTGACTTGCAGAGATCAAGTGCTGGAAGTCCTGGATATGATGAAATATCATCCGCAAGGCCACCGAGGAGCAGCGCTTGGTGGGCCATCAGCCGGATACCGACAAGTTAATCCGCGCGAGTTTGTGGATCGTGCCAACGGACTGACTATGCTGGTAATCCAGGTAGAAAGTGAGTCTGCGGTAAGAGAAATCGACAAGATAATTACTGTTCCTGGAGTGGATGTTGCACTGGTCGGGCCTTCCGATCTATCGCTGTCCGCCGGATGTGTCGGCGACTTTGACGACGATTTAGTCGTTTCGCTGATACAGACAGTCATAGATAAGTGCAAGGCACATGGAGTGACCCCCGGACTCGCTGGATGCTCTCTTGACCTATTCCGAAACTGGATATGTGAGGGGATGAAGTTCTTCTGGGTCGGCAACGATGTTTCTATGATTATGACTTACGGGAGGCAGGTAGTAGAAAACCTGCGAGAATGCTATCGCCAGTCCGTTGGCGAGTTCGATATCGTTAGGCGAGTTGAGGAACGAACGCCATGATGCTGTTGAATGGCAAGAACGCCATAATCACGGGGGCGGCCGGCGAGGTAGCGGAAGCCACGGCAAAGTTGTTCAGACGGCACGGCGCCCGTCTCTTCCTCACCGATGTCAGCGCCCAGGCGCTAAGAGACCGGGCCGAAACCCTTGGAGGCGAAGCCGAAGGTGTATACTGCGGTTCGGCGGACGTTACCAGTGCGGAGGATGTGCGAAACACAGTCAAGAGCGCAGTAGATGTGATGGGAGGCGTGGATATTCTCGTCAACAGCGCCGGGATAAACCCGCCCGGTGACCTCCTCGATGTAACTGCTGAGGATTGGGATAAAATAATGGCCGTAAACCTTAGAGGCACGATGCTGATGATCCAGGCTGTCGCACGGCATATGATCGAAACCGGCAGGAATGGCTCAATCGTCAACGTAGCCTCTCTTGCGGGCAGGGTCCCGAGACCGCCCCTTCTTGCATACGGAGCGAGTAAGGCGGGGGTAATCTACCTGACCCGTACGGCTGCTGTAGGGCTTGGCCCCAAAGGTATCAGGGTGAATGCCGTTGCCCCGTCCGCGATTGACACCCGTATGCTCCGCGTCGCCGCCCAGACCTCGGGTCCTGCCGAGGGCTTAACACCAGAGGAGTGGCTTTCTTCGTGGTCCACCAAAGTGCCGCTCGGCAGGCTTGCCACACCAAGTGATGTCGCTAACGCCATCCTTTTCCTTGCTTCGGATGAGGCAGCCTTCATTAGTGGGCAGACGCTCGGTGTCACTGGTGGCATGATAATTGATTAGATACTATTCCTCTGCCTTCAGCCTGGGCTCCTGCTCGACTTCCTCTTCCTCTTCTTCCTCGACCTCGCGCTCGCTGTCCGGCTCGATTTCGTATCTTCTGGAATAGCGACACTCGTGTCCCAGAACGCAGTGAACGGCGTCGATCACCTTCTGCTCATCCGGCAGAGCGCTGCGTTCGAGGTTCTTCGAGTAGGGCATCGGCACATCTTCCGAAGTCACCCGGATGATCGGAGCGTCGAAGTAGTCGAACGCCGTCTCCTGCAGCCGCGCCATGATCTCCGCGCCGGCTCCACATGTGGGCCAGTCCTCTTCGACTACGATAGCCCTGTGGGTCTTGCGTACGGACTCGGTAAGTGTGTCGATGTCCATAGGCCGGAGCGTCCGAAGGTCTATCACCTCGGCCTCTATACCCTCGGATGCGAGGGCGTTTGCTGCTGCGAGCGACACCGCAACCATCCGCAGATAGGTAATTATGGTCACGCTCTTGCCCTCTCGCTTTATATCAGCCTTCTCCAGCGGGACAGTATATTCTTCTTCGGGCACCTCCCCCTTCATCGTGTAGAGCAACTCATGCTCGAGAAAGATGACGGGGTTGTCGTCCCGGATGGCAGACTTCAAGAGTCCCTTCGCATCGTAAGGCGTTGCCGCCGCGACAACCTTGAGCCCCGGCACGTGCATAAACCAAGACTCCAGGTTCTGGGAATGCTGAGCGCCGAGTTGCATTCCTGCCCCCTGCGGAGCGCGGATCACAAGCGGCACTTTGATCTGTCCACCGGACATATATCGCAGCTTAGCCGCGTGGTTTACGATCTGATCCATCGCAAGGAGCGCGAAGTTCACCGTCATCATCTCGACAACGGGACGCAGCCCGACCATTGCGGCACCAATACCCGTCCCGGCAATGCCCTCCTCCGAGATGGGTGTATCTACAACCCGCTTCTCCCCGAACTCCTGCAGCAGACCCTCAGTTACCCGGTACGCTCCTTCATACTCAGCAACTTCCTCACCGATGACGCACACGTTCGGATCGCGCCTCATTTCCTCTCGCAGGGCAAGGTTCAGCGCCTGCCTGTACATCATTACTGCCATTTAGTTCACTATCCTTCAGCCTTACGCATAGAGGTCTTCGAACAGCTCTTCAGCAGTTGCTTCGGACTGCTTGTCTGCCGAAGCCTGCTGATGCTCGTGAATAGGTCCGGCTAGGCATAGACATTTTCGAACAGCTCTTCGTGGTCCGGCTCCGGGGACTCTTCAGCGAACTTCACCGCGTCGTCAACTATCCGGGAGATTTCCTTATCGATTTCGTCCAGGACCTGCTGCGTCAGCATTCCCTCGTCGAGCAGGTAATCGCGCATTTTTGGGACGGGGTCACGCCGCTCCCACTCCTGTATTTCCTCTTTTGTCCGGTAGGCGCCGGGATCGGCTACCGAATGCCCGCGGAAGCGGTAGGTAACAGCCTCGATGAATCTCGGCTCACGGTCTCTGCGGGCCATGCGCACCGCTCTGTCCGCAGCCTCTCTTACCGTGAGCAGGTCCATTCCATCGACGCTCTCCACTTCCATATCATAGCACATGGCCCGCCGGAACAACTGAGGAATTGCTGATGCTCTGGTTACAGCAGTACCCATGCCGTAGAGATTATTCTCGCAGACGTAGATCACCGGAAGCCGCCAGAGCGATGCGAGGTTCAGCGATTCGTGGAACGCGCCTTCGTTAACGGCCCCGTCTCCGAAGAAGCACAGAACTACCTGGTCGGTTTCCCTGTAGTTCACGGCAAATCCCATTCCGGCCGCAAGGGGCATGCCTCCGCCCACGATGCCGTGCCCGCCCATGAAGTTATGTTCGACATCGAACATATGCATCGAGCCGCCCTTGCCTCTTGAAATCCCTGTGCGCTTGCCGAAAAGCTCCGCCATAACCCGCCGGGGCTCGGCCCCGCGGGCCAGAGCCTGGCCGTGCTCCCGGTAGGCCCCTATTACGTAGTCGTCCGGCCTGAGAGCCGATATAAACCCAACCGCAACAGCCTCCTGCCCTATGTAAAGGTGCAGAAAACCGCCTATCTTTCCGACCTTATACATCTCGCCCGCTCGGTCCTCGAACTTCCGAATGAGGACCATCTGGCGGTACATCTCGATCAGTTCATCTTTTTCCATAAGATTGTCTCCTGGGAAGCTGTCAGCCGTCAGCAGGGTCATGGGGCATGGGGCATGGGGCATGGGAATGCCCTCTGTTACCTGTTACCTGTTACCTGTTACCTCCTCGCTCATTGCTCCCCGAGCGCTTGGATGACGGCGTCGGTCATCTCGGTTGTCGTAGCTGTGCCTCCGAGGTCCCGCGTGCGCGTCTCGCCGCGCCGGAGGACTGAGAACAGCGCGCTTTCTATCCTGCCGGCTGCCTCCGCCTCGCCTATGTGCCTCAGCATCATCACCGAAGACAGGATGAGACCGGTCGGGTTTGCCACGTTCTTGCCCCCGATGTCCGGCGCGCTTCCGTGAACAGCCTCGAAAACGGCTATTTCGTCTCCTATGTTCGCCCCCGGGACGACAGCTACTCCGCCCACCAGTCCCGAACATAGCTCCGACAAAATGTCTCCATATAGGTTCTCCATCAGTAGCACATCGAACTTATGCGGTTTCATTACAAGCTGCATACACGCGCTGTCGACGATCATCTCCTCATAATCTATCTCTGGATGCTTTGCGGCGACCTCGCGAGCGCATTCCAGGAAAAGCCCATCGCTTTTCTTCATAATATTTGCCTTGTGGACCGCCGTAATCTTTTTTCTTCCTGTTCGTATGGCGTAATCGAAAGCAAACCGCGCAATCCTGCTGGAAGCCGCCCTTGTTATGATCTTAAGGCTCTCGACGACTCCCGGAACCACCTCGTGCTCTATGCCGGAGTACAGTCCCTCCGTATTCTCCCGGATGACGATCAGATCAACACCCGTATAACAGCTTGTGATGCCCGGCACGTTCTTGACTGGTCTCAAGCTCGCATAAAGCTGCAGCGCTTTCCGCAGGAGGACGTTCGCGCTCTGAAAGCCACCTCCTATCGGCGTTGTCACGGGACCTTTTAAAGCCACCTTCGTCTCTCTGATCAGATCGAGCACGTCCTCCGGAAGCTGCGTGCCTCGTTTCTCAAGCGCCCCTGCGCCGATATCCCCAACTACCCAGTCTATATCCACCCCCACTTTAGTTATTACCCGAACTGCGGCATCTGTCACCTCCGGCCCGATGCCATCGCCCGGAATCAAGGCTATACGATGTCCCATATCTTTACCCACATCTCCTTCCGGCTACTCGGCGAGGCTCATGTATAACACCATCAGCCTCGGCTGTCAGCCATTCGTTATTATACCTGTTTTTGCCTGGAAGAAACTTCAATCGGGCGCGGCATCATCGGTTCGTTTTGGGCAGTTCTGACAGTTTCGGGCCTCGTAAGCCCGGAGGATGCGCAAAACGGACTGAGCCTTTTTAAGCTCAAGCCAAGTCTTTTGAGTTCGTTTTCTCAATTTTGGATTTTGGGTTTTGGATTTTGGATCACTCTTGTCCAAGCGATGGCCGGGGATATCTAACTCCGGCCATCGGGCAACTCCTGACCCGGGGAGACGGGGAGAATAGGGAGGCGGGGAATCTGGAATTCCCCGCCTCAGACGATTCCTATCTTCCCCGGTTCAAGTATTATGCGTCAGACGGGCAGCACCCAAATCTGCAAGAGATGTCCAGGATCGCAGATCAATTCTGTCGAGGGTTGAAACGCGAAGACGCGAAAGGGGCGAAGGGCGCGAAAAAGGGGTTAGGGGCTGGGGGTTGGGAGGATAAGACGCCGGAGCCCGGCCCAAGCGAGAGACGTATCAGCGGATGGGTATCCGCCACACCTGGGCCGGGTAGGAATCTCCCCGGCCATCGAGATCTCCCCGGCGATCGGGGAATAATCGTGACCCGGTGAGCGTATATACGAGCCCGCCGAGTTGCAGGTATTCAGCATCACCTGTCACCACGGAGGTGGGGAAGAAGCTACACGGCGATCAGGCACTTGTCTGACTGCATTTGCCATCACAGCTCTTATCTGCATTCCTTTATTGGAGCGATGAAGAACGCGGTTTTCCAATCTCGTGCCGCTTGCCCTTGCGCTTCACGATGTCCTGCACTATCCGGCTGAGGTCGTCGGAACGCATAGCAGGGGAGATAATAGGAGCGCGGGCAGGATCGAAACAGCCGTTGATGCCAAATGTCTTGTATTTGTCGTACGTAATTATCTCGATCTTGTCGCGAGATGGATCCACCCTTGCCAATTTGTCGGCTACTTGAATACCCTTGACAGCTCTTAGAATCGCTTCTATATCCGCTCCATCTGTGTCTGGACGTATTGGCAAGATTGTATCGTAGTGATTAACAATGATTACCACCTCCTTAATATCACGGGGGCGCAGTTCACGTATGCGCGGCAGTACAGCACGTGCATAGTTGATGTCGGACGGCACGTACAGCTCCACCTGAAGGATAGGCCGGAGAGCAAGCGCCAAGAGTCCCAGCAACACGACTACACCTGCGCCGGATATCGCGATCCACCTGGCATTAGATGTCATCTCCCACCTCCTCTCACCACGGATCAAAGTAGGTTACGTCGGGACCGCCATAAGTACAGAGAAAGTTGTGCATCCAGCCTGTTGTGTCCATATTAGCCCACCAGTGCGCTTGGCTAACGGTGTATCCCATACCAAGCCGACGCCAGAACTCCTTTGTCCAACCCGTTCCATTCGGTTGTAAGTATTGAAATATCGGAAGCGTGCCAGGATAGTACTTGGTGCCCCATCCTAGATATGTTTGGTCAATCTCTACAGCACCATAGTTGCCAAAAGCGTTTGGGATTGATTGGTCATATCCTTGTAGCCAGGAACCACCGGACCAGCATGCATTTATCATAACGATATGATACTGAGACGTCCAGACTCCAATATCAGAAAATGCACGGATGAACGGGCGCTCTGCCGGGAGCGCCCAGTAGTCGTTGCCACATACAAGTCTTGTACCGCCCACGTCAGGAAACATGATCATTGCATGCCACAAGCTATCCCTGAGCCTCCGAACTTCACCATGGCCTGTGTGGAACCAGTATCTGTAGTCGTCTTTCAGCCAGTCACAGAGTCCCTTGCGGACCCGGTTTTGCTCCGGATCAATACCGGTGCTCCACAACGGGTCTGCGATGGCTGTAAACCGCGCATATTGCGCCCGGCAGGCGTCCATAACTACTTCCATCTCGTCTATGGTCGCGTCTCTGCTCCATTGTTCCTCACCTCTCAGCAACCCGCTGATAAACACGGGCGCATGTGCGGCTGAGATTGTGATGGCAGTTGTGTGAGTCGTGCTGTCTTTCGTGAGCGTAGCGCGATAAAGGCCGTCAATGTAGTTTCCACTTACCTTTCCGTCCCAGGCCGATTGGAACGCCCCCTCGCTGCCAGAATCTGCAAACACGGTATTGCCGGACATGTCTGTTATCTGAACATTCCATGTCCCGGCTTCGTTGAGCCGGCCCGATATAGTTATATTCCCTTGATCCGGTTCGTCCGAAAATAACTCCGTCGGTGAGATCGACACTTCAGATATGCTGTTATAGACGTTCACACTCACTCGTTGAGACCACATTGTGTTTCCCTCGCTGTCCGTCGCACTGGCTGAGAGGGTATGGGGGCCGTTCGACAGCCGCCAGGTATCTACGCCCGATGGATAGTAGTCGTTTGTAGTTATGCTGCCCCGAATGGCTCCGTCGACATATAGTGTCATGCTAACAATCTCGTCGGAGCCATCTGCATCTGTGTCATAAACCTCGGCCCTTACGACTGCGGTCCCGCTGAGATTCGTTCCTGGGGCTGGCTCAAGTATGCGGATGTGCGGATCGCCTGGATGCGCAAATTCCGCATAGCCGTAGCCGACGACTGTTCCGCTCTCAACAGTGATTGTAGCCGTCTCGTGATTTGTAGTCGAAATCAGCTCGGCTGTAGCTTCTCCTACCTCATTGGTCGTCGTAACAACGTTTTGGAGAC
>JACPPP010000196.1 GCA_016190935.1 Armatimonadota bacterium
CCGCTACTCTTACCATTTGACGGTATTCCCCAAAAGCAGCGGATTATCCTCCGGGAATGAGCGATGAGGTAACAGGTAACAGGTAACAGGTAACAGGTAACAGGTAAGAGGTAACAGATGATAGGCGATAGATGATAGGTGATAGGCCCAAAGGGATTTCAGATTCTAGATTTCAGATTTTAGATTGAAGGAGACACTATGATGGGTGGCGGTCTCCACCGGGCAGGGCAAATCGGACACCATCGGGGTCAATTTGCATTTTTCACTTTGCATTTTTCATTTTGCATTTCCCATGCCCCATGACCCTTACCAACCCCTGCCGGAGGCGGTTATGCTGCAAGCGCTTCTGAATCTGGAATAGAGTTTACAAAGGCCTCGACTAGCTCCGGGTCGAACTGCTTGCCGGCATTGGCGTGAAGTTCAATGACAGCATCTTCAACGCTCAAGGCTTTGCGATACGGCCGATCTGAAGTCATTGCGTCGAATGCGTCGGCAATTGCGAGTATACGCGCGATCAGCGGAATCCGCTCGCCCACGAGACCATCAGGATATCCGGCCCCGTCCCAACGCTCGTGGTGGAAGAGTACGGCAGGTATAATCAGCTCAAGCTGAGGGGCCCTGCTCAATATGTCTCCTCCAATAGATGGATGGCGCATCATAGCCGTCCTCTCCTCCTGTGTCAGGCTCCCCGGCTTGTTCAAAATGGAGTCAGGCACCCCGATCTTGCCCAGGTCGTGAAGCAGGCCGGCGACCTTGAGCGCATTGAGTGTGTCGGGACTCGCGTGGATAGCTTCTGCGATACTGAGGGCATATTGTGTGACGCGTTCGGAGTGGCCGCAGGTATATTGATCTTTGGCATCGACAGCAGCCGCAAGCGACTGTATTGCGGCGGCGCTTGGATCTCTCAAGACCTCATAAAGCGCTTGAGGGTCTACGTGCTGCTCAGCATGAGCCGACGAATAAGCGCAGACGCTGTTGCGGGCTATATGCTTGGCGCGACAGAGGGCAATGTCCGCCGCCATCACAACCCCCTCCCGACTTCGATGGTCCACGGGGTAGCAGGCGAGCCCGACTGTAACGGTCAGAGCCATTTTTCTTGTCTCGTCCAACACCGCGCCTTCTAACATCATCTCTCCCTGCGACACCGCGTAGAACGAATGCGATTCAACTAGCTCACGTATCCGTTCCGCTGTGGCAAGTCCTGTCTCCTCGTCTGTCTCAGGGAGGATGACAGCAATCTCGTCGCCTCCGTACCTGGCCGCTATGTCCATGCGCCGCACGTTCTGCTGCAACAGATGTCCAAGCTGCCACAAAACGCTGTCTCCGATGACGTGTCCGTAGTTATCGTTTATGATCTTGAACCGGTCAACATCGAGGACCAGCACGCACAGAGAGCGATCATATCTCTTCGCCCGCTCTATCTCCGATGAAAGCCGCTCGTGGAAATACCTGTGATTGAATAGCTCAGTAACATGGTCCCTGATGCTTTGCTCCATTAACCTTTCGCGGCTTTCTTTGAGAGAGATGACCATTCGGTTGAATGTTTCCGCGAATTTTCCAATCTGATCAGAACTTGCAGTTGGGATCTGAAAGTCGAGGTCGCCGCTGCTGATCCTCTCAGCCGCGCTGGAGAATATTCGGACCCGGTTTAGGACAACCTTAGTAATGAGCAGGCTAAGCGCTACGGAGAGGGCTATCGCAAGACCTATGTTCTCCAGGGCCGAGTGTCGGAGCAGTGCTTCCCTCTCACGAAGTTGAGCCACCGACATATCCAGTCCGAGTATCGCTTCTGTTCCGCCCGAGGAATCCCTTATTGGAGCGTAGCCGGAGAGCCAAACGCCCCACTTGTCTTTAATTGGTTCTTCGTCGACCGTCGGCGCTGTGAACGCTCTGATCATCTCAGGGCACTGGCTGGCGTCGTACTTGTCGCCGACGTGCGAGACCAGCTCCGGATCCTCCTCAGCGTCAACTACAAACTGCAAGACCTGCTTCTTGCCTGTCTTCCGCATTGTGTAGACGTAGCGGATGTCCGGATTTGAGTTCCGAATTCCCGCAAGGATCTTCTTGAGCCTAATATAGGCTTCCCCGGATTCGTCCCTACGGGTCCGTATATTGCGGTGCAGTTCAGGATCGATCTGAACTGCTGCGGTCCTGGCAACACTCTGGAGCCTTAATCTGACCTCCTGTCGCATCGAGTCGGAAGCCCCGCGATAGAGAATGACGCCTCCTGTTAGCGAAACGAACAGAGCCAGCCCCGTGCATACCAGGAACACTTTAGCGCCGAGTGGCATCTGGAACCTCGACAGCTTCATACCAGCCTCCTTGAGCAGACAAAACCAGAACCAACCTGTATATCGGTTAATGAGAAGAATACCTTAAGAGGTATTTTGCTGAGGCGAGGCATTTGTGGCGAAGCGCAGGAAACAGTCTGCGGGCGCGATGAGGATATCGCGCCCTATCGAATGCTTTCGTGCCCTTCGTTTCTTTTCGCGTCTTCGTGTTTCAGAAGCTACAGCTTATTCAACAACTCGCATGCCAGCTCAGCATTCGAGGCCGCCGCCGCACGAAGGGTTCGGGCCTCAGCGGCAACGAGTGTCGAAAGTTCATACCTGCGCTCCCACGCGCTCACGATCTTGGAAGTCACAAAAGATGAAGCGATCTTTTCCAGACCAAGAGGCTCCTCGCGCGCGACCTCGCGGACGAATGCGTCCACTTTCGGATCGTAAGCTAGCCCCACGAAAGGAACACCCCTGGCGGCAGCAAAGATCAGAGAATGCAGCCGCATCCCAACGACAAAGTCCATCTTCCCGGCTACAGCAATTGCCTCCATAGGCGTCATGTGCTGGGCTACGACAGTCGATGAAGAGGTCATCCGAGAGGCAACCTGTAGGCAGATGTTCAAATCCTGATCCCGCTGCATCGGCAGGAAGACCAGCGCGGCTCCCAGTCTTAACGCTGCGGCGTCCAGACCCTGCGCAACAGGCGAAAGCCACGACGGATCGTCCTTCCACGGACGAATCGACACGCCGATCAACGGAACGTTGGGAACCACCCCCGCAGCCCTCAGCAGTTCAAAAGCCCTCTCTTCAGAAGCCGGCGTTACGGCAAACGACGGATCAGCCGTCACCCGGACCTCCGGCGCAGTCACGCCGAGATCCCGCAGATAATCCCTGGATAGTCCGTCGCGAATTGTGATCAGATCGACCGTGTTCAGGATGGAGCTCGCAAGCCGCCGGGACCGATTGCCCGAGATCGGACCTACGCCCTGCGCATAGACCATAACCTTCTTTCCGAGCCGCTTCGCGAGCCAAATGACCGCCAGGTAGTAGAGCAAAGATCGGGAACTCGTGACGTCCTGCAGCAGGCTCCCGCCTCCAGAGATCAGCAGATCGGCCTTCCAGAGGACGGCTAGAACCTCGGCGGGGTTCATCCGGTTGATCGCACGGATGTTGTGCAGCGCTTCCGTCCCGGCGGGGTCGGCCGAGAGAGCAACAAGTTCGGTTTCAGGGCATCTTTCCGCAAACGAGGCGATTATCCCCGCAAGAACCGCCTCATCTCCAATGTTGCCGAAGCCGTAGTATCCTGAAATCGCCGCCTTTTTTATGCCCCCGCACCCCTCTTGCCGGACTTGTTCGAGCGGAAGAAGATCAGCAGCAGCACGGCCCCAAGGACGAGGCCAAGCGCTGCCCCGATTGCCGACCTCAGCGCGGATACCGCAACCTGCGTGTGGATGTGGCAGAAAGTGTTGACGAGCGATACCTCGCCGATCACGCCGATGGTGATCAGCACCGGCGCCCAATTTCTGCGGCCAGCCTGCATCCCGGCTATTCCTATGAGCATGGCCGGATGCCCAAACAGGAATTCTTTTGTTCTCGGGCGGACGAACAGGAGCGTATCCAGGATCGCGCGGAGGCGCAGTTCAATCTGTGAAACCCCCACGCCTGGTTCGTTTCCAGAGCGGGCCAGGAGCAGTGCGACCATTACGAACAGGACCAGCGCAAGCGCAGACTGCCATATAAGCACCGGCTGGCTGCCCAGCCTGCGCAGGCTCTCAAGCGCTCGGCTCTTCTGGCGCGACCAATCGTCCGGCCCCCACCCAACGCCCGCGGCGTAGACCGCCGCAATCGTCAGGATCGGAACAAGTTGGGCAAGCTTGACTCCTGCAAACTGGTCAACGCGAAGCATGAACTCGATCTCGCTCAGCAGTCCCGCCACAATAAGTCCTCCAGCGAAGGAGACGGCAACCACAGCGGCGTATCTCACAGCCGCAGGACCGACGAACGACCAGAGTGGCCTATGGGACGGCGCACTGGGTGCGCCCGAGGATACTTGCAGCACGGCAAGGATCGGAAACGTAACGGCCGCAGCAAGCGCGGCAACTTTGAGGCCGATACCGGCCCCCGTGCCCACCATTCCGATCAGAACTACCGCAAAAGCGAAGAAAATCGTCCATTTAAGGCGCGGGGCCAGCGTAACGACCGATAAGACAAGGAGTACCACGCCTGCGGAGATACCCAGCGCCATCATCAATCGTGCCGCAAGCGGCGCCTGAGGGGTACCGAATGAATGCGCCTTGCGCAGTTCGAAACGATTGGCCCGAAGTCCATCCGCAATAGATGAGATATAATCGAGGTTCGTCTCCAGCGTTTCCGATGCGGACAAGTCGAACATCCTGACGTAGGCGATCCGAATATTCCTTTCCTTGACCGCACGCACGAAACGCTCCACGGCCGATGCCCGGTCGAGAGTCCCCATCTCTGCCGCTGAGATGCTGTGGACCCGTATCACATCCGGCAGCATACGCTCCGAGAACGACTGATCGCCCTTCTGTCTCGCGAACTCGACGGACCCGTACGCAATCCCGTGCCTCTTGAAGACCTCCGCCACTTCAACCATACTGCCACGGAAACCGAGTATCTGGTCTCCGGCAAAGATGACCGTATCTATCCCTGCATTCTTAAGACCCTGTGCGGTGGCTTCGACCCCCTCGGGGCTTACGCGCGGATAATTGACCAGACGGGCAACGATTCCCATATTTGCCCGTTTCGCCGCGGCTGCCGCCGCCTCAGGCATACCGTCAGGCAGGTTGAGCAAGTATTCCGGCTCCTCCTGAACGAGAACCGA
Organism: Armatimonadota bacterium; assembly: GCA_016190935.1. Classification (GTDB taxonomy): domain Bacteria; phylum Armatimonadota; class UBA5829; order UBA5829; family DTLH01; genus JACPPP01. The sequence continues at coordinate 5,125 of JACPPP010000196.1, forward strand.
TCCGTCCTCCCGGGAGGATGCCTCAATGCCTGCTCGACTGACTATATCGTGCACTGCCTTTGCAGCTTCGGCGGAATAAGGTTCGATTCGCGTTGACGCGCCTCCTGAGTACCACCTGCGCGCCACTCGGAGCATTTGCTGCGCTACCAGATCGCCGAGCGTCCGCTGCTGGATGGCAACGCTCGCGACCCCGACATCCTTCAGACGCCGCAGGGTCTCTTCCAGTGGCAGCCCCGAGGCGCCGGCAAGCTGCGCGACTTCTGCATAGTCCACCGTGATCTCGACGGCGTGGTTCCGCATCTCGACTGAGTGCCGGAGCGCAAGCGCCCACGCCGCCGCAAGCACGCCAAGTACCATTATGACAGTTAAAAGTCTGTTCTGCCGGAATATCATTTGTCCTTTGAATCGCGTCCCTCGACAGGCTCAGGATGCGCGGATTGTTCGGATTGCGCGGAAGAAGCCTAATCCTCAGACCAATAGTTCTGGTAGTTTCGCCCTCTGCGGCCGCGGATCAGTCTCTGACCGCCGAGCAGGAGTATGCCCGCCACTCCCACCGCAAACCCGCCGATGTGCGCCCAGTAGGCCACTCCTCCTCCGCCGGGAGTCATGCCGCCGCCGGCCGCCGCGTTTAATACCTGCAAGACTATCCACAGACCGAGTACAACTACGGCGGGCACAGCAACTGTCGTTACAAAAAAGCCGAGGAATACAAGACAAATCACTCTGCTGTTCGGATAAAGCACTACGTAGGCTCCGAGGGTGGCGGCTATGGCTCCGCTTGCCCCCACCGTCGGAACCTGCGACATAGGAGCGCTTACTATGTGCGCCACTGCCGCCGCAAATCCACCTAGTAGATAGAATATGAGAAACTTCGTGTGGCCGAGCACGTCCTCGATGTTATTTCCGAATATCCACAGATAGAGCATATTGCCGCCGATATGCAGCAGCCCGCCGTGCAGGAACATCGAAGTCAAGATAGTTATCCAAACAGGGCTGGGACTGTTATGAGGTATGGTTACCACAGCCCTATCCGTCCTGATTTGGACGGGTATATCGGGGTTGCCGGTAACCACCTGCCTTGGAACCATTGAGTAGTCCCAAAACGTGCCGACCTCGACGCCGGGAGGCACCGTGCGTCCACCGATCTCATCTATAATGAACACAAGGACGTTAACCACGATCAGGAGGTACACCACGTAGGGCACCGTGCGCGTGGGGTTTTCGTCCCTGATTGGTATCATGAGTCCTCCTACAGACGGTCTGTGATCCTGTTCTGGTCATCGACCAGCACGACCCGGCGGGCCACCGGTTCATCCGTCAGGACGAATGCGACGATGATCACTTTGTCTCCCGGCTCACATCTTCTGGCGGCCGCGCCGTTTACACATATCTCGCCCGAACCCCTCGCGGCGGGAATAGCGTATGTCTCGAACCTGTCGCCGTTGCTCACATTCCAGACGTGGACAAACTCTCCGTCCAGAATTCCCGCAGCGTCCAAAAGATCCTGATCTATGGATATGCTTCCCTCGTAGTTTACGTCGGTGCAGGTAACCGCCGCCCGGTGTATTTTGCCCTTACAGAGGTTCAGTAGCCTCACCTGTATTTATTCCTCCGCTCAATTTGCCTATACAGTATACCAATCAAGGCGTGGAGATTCAATGGCGGATCTATCTGACTTTTTTCTTGTCCTTCTTCGGTTTCTCTTTGGGGCCGCGGAGTTCGGGGCAGAACTCGAGGATGACGATCTGCAGGCTTGCAGCTACCGGTACGGCGAGGACCATTCCGACAATCCCGAACAACTGCCCGCCGACAAGGAGAGCGAAAATCGCGAGCACTGGATGAACTCCGACAGCTTTGCCCACTATCCTGGGGCCGGTCACGCTGTCGAATAGCTGGTTGATGGCAAAGATGGTCAGTGCGACAAGAGCGGCGTCGAGCGGACTCTGCGGGCGGCTCACTAGCGCTACGAGCCCGACCAGTACGATGGTGCTGATGGTCCCGATGTAAGGAACCAGCGAGAGCACCCCGGACGCGGCCCCGAGCATCACGGAGTACGGCACGCCCCAGGCGGCTATGGCTACCCCGCAGGCCGCCCCGTAGAGGACCGCCACCGTAATGAGTCCGCGGATGTAAGCTCCGAAGACCCGTCCGACCGAACCGGCCAGCGCCGCCGTCCTCTGCCTGTGCTTCGCGGGCACGAGGAGCAGGGACTTTTCCTTGAGCCTGTCGATGTCGATGAGCAGGAATATGGTCAGGATCGGTATCAACACCAGCCAGATGGATTTCGATACGAGTCCACTGAGCATTCTGCCCGCGCCGCCTATGGCGTCACTTGCCGCGCTCTGAAGCCTGCCGGAGTACCGCTGGTAGAACTCCTGGAGGGTAGTCGGGGCATGAAATCTCTCCAGCACGGCGCTGTAGCGAGAGACAATGTTCGATACCTGTTTGCTCGCTTCACGGTAGTAGTGCGGCAGGTTGTCCGCAAGCTCCATCGCCTGGCTCACGAGCACGGGAACCAGAAGGATACCGATTGCAGCGAAGACCAGCAAGAAGATCAGGGATACGCCCGCGACCGATGCGCCCCGCGACAGCCCCCGGCGTTCGAGCCTGTCAATCGTGGGGTCCAGGAGGAGAGCGAGGGCGACAGCCACAGAAAACGGCAGGAGGATTTGAAGAACTGGCCGGATGACCGGCTGGTACAGCACCGAAATGATGTTGAGCACGGCAGCGGCCGCAAGCAGTCCGGCGGCCCAGGCAGTTATGCGAAGCCAGCTATTAGTGATCATAGCGCGCGTCTTCCGACGGAGAGCCATGCAATACGCAGCATTCTTGTCCACTCCAAGCTATGAAAGTGCAGACCTGCAAATACAGAAAAAGCAGTCCGACGGAACTGGCGGATAAATATCCGCCACACCTGGGCCGGGGAGGAATCTCCCCGGACATCGACATTGATTCAAGAGGCGCTGGGCTGTGCCCGGCGCCTCTTGTTTTCTACTCGACCAGCAACTCTCTAAGTCGCTTCAGCGCCTTCTGCTGAAGCCTGGAGACGTGCATTTGAGAGATATTGAGCCGCTTTGCCACTTCAGTCTGTGACATGTCCTTGAAGAAGCGATAGTAGATTATCGCTTTCTCGCGCGGCTCAAGACACTCCATAGCCTGTTTGAGGTCGCCGTAGGTGTCTATGTTCTGCAGCGATCCATCAAAGTCGCCGACAAACTCCGCAAGAGTCAGCGGCGCCGACTCCCCCTCGTGTGCCAGCTTGCTGTCGAGGGATACGGTGTCGTAGGCGTTTCCAAGTTCAATTGCCTCGAGTGTTTCCTCCTCAGAGGCGCCAACCTCAGTGGCGATGTCACGTATCGTGGGGGGACGCCCCAGTTTTTGACTCAACCGCTCCGCCGCCTTATTCGCAGCGAGGTTCAGCTCCTGCAGACGGCGAGGCACCTTTAGACTCCACGCTTTGTCGCGGAAATGACGCCGAATTTCACCAACTATCGTCGGGGTTGCGTACGTGGAGAACTTCGTCCCACGCTCGGGATCGAACCTGTCAACCGCGTTTATTAGTCCGATCACTCCGACCTGGACGAGATCCTCCAGCGCCTCGCCCCTGTTCGCAAACTTGCCCGCCAGAAATCGCACCAGGTTTTGGTGCATCATGACAAGCTGGTCGCGAATCTTCGGGTCCCTCGTCTTGGTGTATCTGCGAAAGAGATCTTCAGTCTCTTCATCCGTCCACCCCGCGACGCCGCCCTTTCTTCGCGCAGCCATAATATTACTGTCCCGCATACTTAACCATTTTGACGTGTGTTCCGCCGTTACGCGGAGTCACAGTCACTTCGTCAACCAGTAACGTAATCAACAGAGCTCCAAGGTTCTGCGGATCAGATTCCTTGTTCTGCTCCCCCGGCGACTCCTCGCGCTCGCCGGCGTCGTCGATTATGTCCACTGTCAGTTTGTCATCTGTTATCGAGCTTCTGACAGTTATCTCCGAGTCGTCTCTACGGTTCTTCGTGGCCCACTCGACCGAAGTGGTGCAAGCCTCGCCGACCGCAAGCCGTACGTCCTCTACCTGATCATAGGAGAACCTCATTCTGCTCGCAACACCAAGTAGGGCCAGTCTCGCAACTCCCACATACTCGGGCTTGCAAGGAATCCGAAGCTCTACAACAGCGGGCTCGCCGTTAGCTTCCACCCAATTACACTCCCTTCTACGCACAACCAGTGCGGTGTCTTATGCCGGTTCTGTGCAGCATTGTTATAGTTTTTTCTGCGAGGTTGAACAAAAAGTTTCATTTATCAGGTCTTCAGTAGCTGAGCATCCTGCACTCTTCACTCATTCATATGAATGACACAGGCTAACGAAGGGCAGCAATTCCGCTGCGTGCCTCTTCCGCGTTATCATAAATATCGAATATCTTGTCGAGTCCCGTAATTTCGAACACCCGACGGATTCTCGGGCTCGGGCATATCAGAGACAAGTTTCCGTCACGCTCACGTATCCGCTTCAGCCCGCCGATGAGAACCCCGAGAGCCGTGCTGTCAAAATACTCGACGTTGGTCAAGTCGATGACCATATGCGTCGTGCCCGATTCGAGTAGAGAAACCATCTGCTGCTTGAGCTGTGGCGCCGTGTAGACATCGACCTCTCCATCGAGTGTAATCACGGGTACTCCACTGTCCATGTTGTAGGTATCAATCTTGAAGTTCACTGGAATACCACCTCATCTGCCGCCCTTGCGGCCCGAATTCTGAAATACTTTCCCTTAGTACTGATTACCCCAGAAACGCTACGCATACCCAGGGCTAAATGGTTCCACAAAGAAGCTGTCAGCAATCAGCTATCAGCCGTCAGCCTTTGGCAGGGACCGGGAGCCGGTGGCTAGGGGCCGGACGGATGTCCGGGGAACTTGCGCCGGGGAGGAATCTCCCCGGCGATCAAACCTCTAACCTCTAACCTCTAACCTCTAACTTCCGGCTAGGCCTCTTCGGAAGCCTGCTGCTCGCCGGTCTCCTTACTCAGCCTCTTCTGAACCCCCTCTCGGCCCGTTTCGTATGCCTGGCGAGCCCGTTCTTTTGCCACGTCGAGCAACTCCGTGCTCCTCTTTCGGAGTTCCTCCGTCGACTTTGTGAGATCCTGCATGGCCTTTTTCAGGTCCTCACGTGTCTCCGTGCCCGACTGCGGAGCCAGCATCAGCGCCGTAGCCGCTCCCACGATCACTCCGATGCCGATTCCCGCAAGGAAATTCAGCACCACGCTTTTCTCTTCGTTGTTACTCATTTTTGGTACCCTCCTCTTCATTGCCCGATCGGCTCTTGAGCGCCCAGAGGCCTTCCTTAACCGCTGCAAATACGCCCGCGAGTGTGCTCCCGGACCCTTTGGCCGCCTTGACCGCCGCGGAGGCGATCAAACCTCCAGTCAGCAGTCTGTCAAGCGACCGTGCAGCAGCCTCGACGCGCACTACAGCGCGCTCGCTTCGCTCCGCGAGTTTCTGAGCGTCTTCCAGCGCCCTCTGAGCCGCCCTAAGCGTTTCCGCAAGTTCCTTATGAACTTCGTTTATCGCGGCCTCCGCCGAATCTACTATCCGATTTATCCTTTTGACGACAACCGTGAGTCCTACTACGATCCCCACCAGGATCAAACTGTTCAGCACGACGGCTGCAATCAGCAATCCTTCCAGCACTAATTCCTCCAATTTGGGACGGGTGTTAGGTGTTAGGTGTTGGGTGTTAGTTCACCGGTCATCTAGTCCCTTATGCTCGATCGTCCGCGATTTGCAATCGCGGACGTAGGAGAACATAAGGATTTGTAATCCCAACAGCCATTGCAAATGGCGGAGTTCTTTGGGTGTGCGATTGCAAATCGTATGCCATCGGGACATTTTGCACTTTGCATTTTGCATTTCCCATGACCCATGACCCATGACCTATCACCCAACACCTGTTCCCTCGCTGTCTCCGCCTCAAACGGATCTGCTATGGTCCCTCCGCCGAGAACTGTATCGCCCTGATATAGCACGACGGCCTGCCCGGGCGTGATCGCGCGCTGAGGCCGCTCAAATATAACCTCAGCCATATCATCACCTATCGGACGAACCGCCGCATCGGAGTCATTTGTATTATATCTGATCTTTGCCGTAGCCGCAAGGCTGCCAGGCAGCATCTCAAAGGCTATCCAGTTCATGTCTTTGGCGATAAGCCTCGTCGAATACAGGTCTTCACGGCCGCCGACTACAACAGTGTTCGTTTCATAATCTATTCTTACCACATATTTCGGTTCCGTAGAGCTGATTCCCAGGCGCTTCCGCTGGCCGATAGTATAAAACGCGATTCCGCTGTGCTGTCCGAGCAGCCGGCCGGATACGTCCACAATCGGCCCCGGCTTCGCGAGCTCTGGGGCGACATTCACCAGGAACTCCGGATATCTGCCATCAGCCACAAAGCAGATCTCCTGGCTGTCCGGCTTCTTCGCCACAACAAGCCCAAGCTCCTCCGCTTTCCGTCTCGTCTCGAACTTGGTCAGCTCCCCCAGAGGAAAGAGCGTCCTTTCAAGCTGCGGCTGCGTCAGCGAATACAGCGCATACGACTGATCCTTCGATTTGTCCCCGCCTCTTAGAAGCAGCCAGCGGCTTCGCTCCTCGTCGTATCTGATACGCGCATAATGGCCCGTAGCTATCCGCTCAGCGCCCACCGAGCGCGCCCAGTCCAGCAGAACATCAAATTTAAGATACTTGTTACACCTGACACAGGGATTCGGCGTGTGCCCCCGCCTGTACTCCTCGATAAAGTCCTCGATCACGTATTCCTCGAAAGCATCCTGCATCGGAAGAACGACGTGGCGAATATCGAGCTTTGCAGCGACTCGCTTCGCATCCTCCATTGACTCGATGGAGCAGCACGCTCCCACTGACCGTTCCCTGTAGCTTCTGAGCAGGCACATTGTCACCCCGATGACCTCGTAGCCCTGCTCGACGAGCAATGCGGCTGCGACTGAGCTATCGACCCCGCCGCTCATTGCAACCGCGATCCGTTCCCGGCTCACTCGGCTTCCCCGGCCCCTTTCCGCAGTTCTTCCAGCCTCTTTCGGAACTTCGCCTCGTGGCCGTGGTCGGTGGGCTCGTAATACGGACCGCTCACCGTGCCCTCAGGGACGTATTCCTGACCTACGTGCCCGCCCGGGAAGTCGTGTGGATACTTGTATCCCTTGCCGTGCCCAAGCTGCTTTGCGCCGGGGTAGCTCGTGTCCCGAAGGTGAACCGGAACAGGAGCCGGTCTGCGCTCAGCAACGTCCTTCATAGCGCGGCTTATCCCGACATAGCTGGCATTGCTCTTGGGCGCGCAGGCAAGATAGACGGCCGCCTGAGCAAGCGGAATCCTGGCCTCTGGCAGCCCGACAAACTCCACCGCCTGCGCCGCAGCGGTTGCCACCACAAGCGCCATCGGATCGGCATTGCCGACGTCTTCCGCTGCCTGTATGACAATTCTCCTTGCTATGAACCTGGGATCTTCGCCTGCGTGGAGCATCCGAGCTAACCAGTAAAGCGCCGCGTCGGGATCTGAACCCCGCATCGACTTGATAAAGGCAGAGATCGTATCGTAATGGTTATCCCCATTTTTGTCATAGTTCAACACCCTTTGCTGTATAGCTTCCTCAGCAATTTTGAGCGTAATTCTGCGAACACTGTCCTGCCCGGGAGCGGTCGTCATCACCGCCATCTCAAGTGCGTTAAGCGCATTACGAGCGTCCCCGCTCGCAACGCCGATGATATGATCGAGAGCGTCCGGCTCTATCTCCACTGTCAGATTGCCGAATCCTCTTTCCCTGTCGGCAAGCGCTCGATCTACTATAGTGCGGATGTGCTCGTCCGTCAGCGCCTCGAACTTGAAAATGCGCGACCGCGAAAGCAGCGGTGAGTTTACCTCGAAGTATGGATTTTCAGTAGTTGCGCCAATTAGCACAATCGTTCCGTCCTCCACGTGCGGCAGAAATGCATCTTGCTGGGCCTTGTTGAATCGGTGAATCTCATCGACGAACAGAATTGTCTTCTGTCCATAGGCCCGGCGGCGGTCGGCTGCCCGCTCGACGGCCTTTCTCACGTCGGCCACGCCGGATGTGACCGCGCTGAAGTTCTCGAACGCGGACTTGCTGGTCCCGGCTATTATGGAGGCAAGCGTGCTTTTACCGCACCCCGGCGGACCCCAGAAGACGGCGGATGTTATCTCGTCCTGTTCAATTGCGCGCCTCAGGATGCTTCCGGGTCCGAGGATGTGCTCCTGGCCCACGAACTGATCGAGGCTTCTTGGGCGCATCCTGGCTGCAAGTGGCTCCGATGTCTCGGCCTCTGCTATTCTTTCGTCATCAAACAACGCCATAAGTGATAACCTGCTAATGCAGCAATGGCAAAGGGTATCACAATTCCGGCAAAACTGCAAGCTGAGCATAAATCAAAACAGGAGCATCATTTTTAGCATATTCAAGGCATCCTGAGCTTGTCGAAGGGTGCCGACCACGAAGCGCCGCACCTTTCGATCCTTCGACAGGCTCAGGATGCTCAAGATGCGGCGTATATTGCTCATCAGTGAAAAACGAGGCTCCTGTAAATCTAAAAAAGATGCGATATATGTAGCTAGTATGACATATAGTTCACCGAGCGTGGGTACATACTATTCGGAGGTGGCAACTATGTCGCGAGAAGAAGTATATCGTGATATTGAAGAGCATTTCGGCTTCGTGCCTTCTTTTGCGAAATCGCTTCCAGACGATACGATTGAGCACGACTGGGCGATCTTCAAGGCGTTGTGTTTTGAGGAGGGCAAGCTCGGCCTCAAGGAGAAGAACCTGATCGGTCTCGGCGTATCCGGCGCGATAAAGTGCAGATATTGCGCGCTTTACCACACTGAGATGGCAAAGATGCACGGCGCAACGGATGACGAGATCAACGAGGCTCTGCGTTTTGCCATGGATACGACTGGCTGGAGCACCTTCCTGAACGGTCTGCAAGTTGATTACGATCAATTCAAGGACGAGATGCTCAGGATAAAGGATTACGTCAGCAAGAAGGCAGAGAAGCGGGAAGTGGAGAGAGTGGCTATTTAGCCCAAACGGATGCCTCCGAGCTGGGAGCAGTTCGGAGGCATTCGTGTAATACCAATTGCCGCTAACGAGGCCCTATTTGAGAAGCTCTTTTCACGAAGAAAGCTCGAAAGGAAAGAAAATTAGAAACCAAGTTATTTCGGGACACCCCTGTCCCGAAATCTGCCTTTCGATTGCAAGGTAAGTATCGGGACAAGGGTGTCCCGATACAACCGGAACATTCCACAGATGGTGCAGAGTGATGGGCTGGGTAGCGGACACCCATATCCCTCTGCCTAATGTCAATTATGCACAATTAGGCCAGTCTATTGGTTCTTTGAAACGCGAAAGACGCGAAGAAGCGCGAATATCGCGAAAAGGGAGCCGGATGTCGGGTGCCGGACGGATGTCCGGGGAACGTGCGCCGGGGAGGAATCTCCCCGGCGATC
>JACPPP010000195.1 GCA_016190935.1 Armatimonadota bacterium
GGGGGTTAGGGGCTGGGGGTTGGAAGGATGTCCGCCACACGATCGCCGGGGAGGAATCTCCCCGGCGATCGAGTTTCTGAAACGCGGATTACGCGGATTAGATGGATTACGCGGAAGGGCTATAGATGATATACGTGGCTATAGACTGATAGTTGGTCTCATACCAGCTATCTCGCGATCATAAAGTACAAATTGCAAGTATCCACCATCCGCGAAATCCGTACAATCCGCGCAATCCGCGTTTCAAGCGACCAGCTATTTGTTACCAACCTCTCTACTTCCACCATCTGCGAAATCTCAATACTCTGCACATTTTGCGGTTCTACGGCAGCTTCCTGTAGGTTATATATGCCGCGCCGGGCTTGGAGGAGATGGTTACAGCTACGCCGGATTGCATGAGGTAGCTCCCCGTTCTGGTGTAAGTCCATCCGCCGAGATCGGGGTAGTAAAGCTCATAAGTAGCCGCAGGATCGAGGCCCTTGAACGTATACACCATCGAGCTTGTGGCGCTGTCGGGCCTTCGGAACGCCTGCAGGATGCCCTCTTCTATGTCCGACCTGTGGAACTGCCAGGCCATCCAGACATTATTAGCCGTGCTGTAAGTCGACAGCGGGTAGAAGTCGCCCCTGAACAGGTGCCTGACCGAGTTCAGTTGGTTGATAGAGCTCACAGCCAGGTTCCACGTGCTGGTATCCGTGAGCGTGGCCCACTGAGCATCGAGTATGAAGTGGCTTCCGAAGCCGCTGCGGACCTTGTAGGTTTCGGGATAGTCGGACCCTATGCCTGTCAGCGGAATCCACTGTGCTAGCCCGTAGGTGTGGCATTGCTGGCCTGTGGGGTCCCAGAGATAGTCGCTTCGCGTCATCACCACGGAACGCCTCAGCATCTCGAAGTCGATCCTGCGCCCTCCGCTCGCGCAGTTGTCTATGATGAGGTTCGGGTGATCCCGCTGCAGAGTGTCGAAGTAGTCATATAGCGCCATGATATATTGTATCTCCTTCATACCCTGCCTGTCGGATGGCTCACCCTTGCGCCAGTAGTAAACGGGATACATATTGAAATCGTTGCGATACATGTTTATGCCTACGTCGCCTATCATTCCTGAGAACTTGCTCTTTGCCCATGCCAGAGCCGCCGGGTTGCTCAGGTCGAGCAGATGGAACCGGTCGTAGTACATATACATAAGCTCTGGCGGCAGGTTGGACGGCGGCGATATCAGCCAGTCCGGGTGATTGTTGTAGAGCCACGTGCCGGGCATAACCCGCTCCGGCTCAAACCAGAGCGAAAACTTGTAGCCCTTGCTGTGGGCTGCATCTGCGACCGGTTTAAGCCCGTTCGGAAACCGGACCGGGTCCGGGTCCCAGTTGCCCACGTACCTGGCCCAGTTGTCGCCGCACGTGTACCAACCGGTGTCTATCCAGTAGTACGCCACAGGCAGGTTGTGAGAACCTATAGCGTTTATCGCCTGTATCTGATTGCTAGCGGTGATCGTTTCAAACTTGATGGTATCGGAAGCAGCGACGGGCGGATCGATGAGCTGTCCGGCATGCCTGGGCGTATAGTGATCGAGCAGAAGTTTCCTGAACTGGTTCTGCCCCTTCATACGGTCGCCGCCGAACCAGAAGAGCATCAGGATCGCAGGAGTGCGTATTTCCTCTCCGGGATGGAGCTTGAGGCGTGTAATCTCCATTCCGGCCTGAACCTTTACGGTCTGGCTGGTGTTCTTGTTGAAGGACGCGGCCCACTGCCCGGTCCAGCCGACTCCGAACACTATGCCGCTTCCGTCGGGCTTGACCATATTGAAGAACGGCAGGGTACCGTCCGACGAACGCCCACCGAATGACGCTAAGGACAGGTTGCCCGATATGACCGCTTCTCTCGGCTGAAAGTCCGTGATAACGGCCTTGCTGCCGTCGGCATAATACAACCTGAAGTCACCAGGAGCCGCACCTCCCCAGAACTCCGCGGAAAGCGCCTGCACGTTCTCGAGGATCGGAGTGTCCCCTGTCCCCGTATTCTTGAAGTAAAGCACCCATTCCACAGCCGGGAAGTCTCGGTATTCGGTTACGAGGCATCGCGTGACGAGCCGGGTTTCGGGGTCGGTATAGACGAGCGCGTGCCGCACCCGTTCCCCGTCAAGCCTGGTGGATGAGTGGGCAAGTTTATATCTTTTGAGCAACTCTGAGGAGGATCTCCCGCCATAGACGAACCAGAAAGGTCGGTCAGTATGAGTCCGGCTGAACTTTGCCGCTGTCCATTTCCGCGCGGCTGCCCGCGTGGTGAGTCACGAGATAGTGCGCGACGTAGGAAGGAGAATTGATGAAATGAGAAAGTGTTTGTTTGGTCTGGCAGTACTCTGCCTGATCCTCACCGGGTCCTTCGCAGGCGCAGCTCCGCTCCTCATCGAAGACTTCAGCGGCCCGAACGACTGGGTCGGAGATAAAGACCCGGATCTCAACAGCAGCATCCAATGGATTTACAACTCCGATGGATGGCAGATCGTTGACCTGAATGGCAACAATGTCTACCAGGACACGACATCCAGCGCAGCCGCGAACATGCGCGGTTCGGCCTGGATCAACGATCCCGCAGTGACCAACCTGACCGATTTTCACCTTGAGGCCGACGTCTACAACCTCGCTCAGGAAGTTGGCTTCCTCTTCAGAGGAATAGACGTGGGTGGCGTCGCCAACGATTCCATAGGTTTCTACATCCACGAGTGGGGCTTCGAGGGGCTTGGAGCGATCTACTTCAGTTGGTTCAACCATACCAGCAATCCGGAAGGCTGGCAGGTAAAGGGTTACCAGAACTGGACGCCGCAGGGTGCCTACCCGCATGGTGTAAATAAGATCCACGTTTCCCTGGATGTCATGGGCCAGAACATGAGGGGCCAGGCCTGGGCCTACGATGGATCGGGCGCTTTGGCGGCAACGGCAGACACAGGCATTGTTACCTTCACAAGTCCTGATGCGCTCAGACCGGGCCTGATCGGGATCGGTTCCTACTCGACCGGCCACGGCTTCGACAACATCGTGATCTCCGAAATCCCGGAGCCCGGCTCTATTATGGCCCTTTCCATGGGACTTGGCCTTGGATTCGCGGCTCTTAGTATTATAACGACGAGTCATATTGAGGGAGGGATATAATTCTGTGGGTAGAATAGCTGTGGGATTATTGAGATGGAACCTGTTGATATTGGCAAGATATACACGTCATTTCGTTCGTTTCACAGCTACTTCCGACCGTA
>JACPPP010000204.1 GCA_016190935.1 Armatimonadota bacterium
AGCCTGCTCGAGCAATCTAAAGCAGATAACGCAAGCCTGGCTTAGCTATTTGGACGACTACGGGCAGCGTACACCACCATACTTCAATGCGCTGCTGCCCTATCCGCCGTGGGTGAAGACTATACTGCCATGGCCAGGCAGCCAGATGAAGCTGACCGATTCCATAATAGGATCCTACATCAAGTCCATCAATGTTTGTTTATGCCCCGAGCGCACAACTCGCATCTATCATAACTCTTGGGGCTTCTACGGCTACAATGCCGTCTATTTGGTCATGAACGGCATAGACATTGGCATGTGGGACTGGACGACCTCCGTTGTGACAGCGTCGATGATTCAGGTTCCCTCCAAAACGATTTGTTTTGTAGACGATGCGAACGGTGTCGCGTGTTCGCCAAGATCGAGGGTGCCGTGGCCGGGGTGGAATAACTCGACTGCCCTGGGCAATCGCCACAACAATGGCTGGAATGCCAGCTTCTGTGACGGGCATGTAAAGTGGTTCGGCGAGAGCAGCCAGCTTTCAAAAAACGACTACCTGTGGGCGCTCAACAAAACCAACTACAGGCGCTAAGACGTGATCTATCGACAAAAAAGGTCGACAAAATCGTCAATATCATAGTATATAGCAGTTGACCTATTCGACATGGTAAATATGTCCCTAACTGGTAAACGCCTGGTGCAGGGCGCGGTCTGGCTATTGTGTCTATCGGGTCGGTGTATGCACTTGAGGTCTTTGAATTAGCAGGCACGAGACCGAGGCAACCATTTGTGTATGGGGGACAGCCGTTGATGAGGTGCTGGATTACGGCAACAGAGTGTGTGCCCTCGAATCATTAAAGTAGGAGGAAAGAACGATGAGATCATTCGTAGCGCGCAAGACTGGTTTCACTCTAATCGAGTTGCTGGTGGTGATTGCTATCATAGCAATACTGGCGGCAATTCTCTTCCCGATATTCACACAGGCGAAGGCATCGGCTAAAACTTCAGCCTGCTCGAGCAATCTAAAGCAGATAACGCAAGCCTGGCTTAGCTATTTGGACGACTACGGGCAGCGTACACCACCATACTTCAATGCGCTGCTGCCATATCGGCCTTGGGTGAAAACTATCCTACCGTGGCCGGGTACGCAGATGAAGCTGTCCGATTCCATAATAGGATCATACATCAAGTCTATTGGCGTGACTACGTGTCCGGAGAAGCGCCGCGTCTGGCACGATGCTTGGGGATTTTATGGTTACAACACCATCTACCTGGTCATGAACGGCATAGACATTGGCATGTGGGACTGGACGACCTCCGTTGTTAAAGCATCTATGATTCAGGTTCCTTCCAAGACCGTCTGCTTCGCGGATAGCGCTGACGGCACTGCGTGTTCTCCGAGATCCAGGGTGCAGTGGCCAGGGTGGAACAACTCTACCGCGATGGGTAACAGGCATAACAATGGCTGGAATGTCAGCTTCTGCGACGGGCACGTGAAATGGTATGGCCAGAATAGCGCGTTTTCGAAAAACGACTACCTGTGGGCGCTGGACAAGATCAACTACAGGCGCTAAGACGTGATCTATCGACTTAACACACAAGGGGCGGCATTACGTGGGCGCTCCGTTTCTTTCATGAACATCTTGCATTGAGTCCGTTCGGTTGGTAAGCGTATCGAGCGGAGGCTGCTGGGGATGCAAGCCGGTACAGGCGGAAAGGAGGAAGTGAATGTAAGGGATGATTCGTACCAGCAGGCTCCGTTGAGAAACGATCCCAGCTTCCGTGCCGGATGCTGTGGATGTAGAACATACTATACCCAATATGGCACATTGAAAGGAGATATGAAATGTCAAGAACATCGAGTTTGCTGTTAATAACTATGCTCATACTGCTGGCGGTGGCGCTGCCGTGCCACGCGGCGAGCTGGAACTTCCCCGCCGACTTTTCGACTGCTTCGAACCCGAGCGGCTACTGGTCGTACGGGTTCAGCTATGACGGCGGTCTCAACACAGACCTCTACATGAACAGCTACGCACTGACGCCGACGTATCCCGATGTTAAGTACTGGGCCTACACAATCGCTGCTTCCAGGGACTGGTATGGCGCTGTTCACAAGAACACCGGCGCAAGCGCGACTAATGTCTGGGATTTGGTCTACTGGGAAGCCGGCCAGGGAGGCATGGTGCCGGAGGGCGCTCCCAACCCGGACGTAGTTGTCAGGTGGACATCCCCCATCACCGGGTATGTATCGATAAACGCAAGATTCACCGGCCAGCATCCGCCCGGGACAAAGGCAAGAGTACGGGTGTATAAGGATACGTGGGTCGAGCGCACACTTCTGCTTGACAGAGAAGTCCGCGGTTTCATTGGGACTGCCGCGAACGGGTATACCGACGGGAACGGAACTACTCGCGAGCAGGTATACTCAACGACCATAGCTGTGTCCTCCGGTAATTTCATTGACTTTGTGGACACCCGCATAGGTACGGACCAATTTGATGGGGCCGTGGCTTTGGACGCTACGATTACTGAGGTTGCCAACCCGCCTGGGGTTATACACGGACAGGTGAAAGCATCGGTTGCAGGGAACCCTCCTGTGCAGGGAGCTAGGGTGTCTGTAGTTGGAGGCACGGCAAATGTAATGACCGAGGCAGATGGCAGCTACTCGCTGTCACTTCCTCCTGGATCGTATACTCTTGAGGCAAGCTATCCTGGAGTTAGTTCAGTGACAAGTCCATCGATAACGCTGGCCGCATTGGATGATAAAGTGCAGGATTTTACCTTGGGTATGGCCAAGGTCACCGGAGTTGTCAAGTCACCAGCAGCAGGAAATCCTCCAGTTGAAGGTGCGACGGTCAGGGTAGTAGGCGGCCCAGCCACTTCAACTACTGGGGCCGATGGAATATACTCTCTGCTTCTGCCGTCTGGATCACAAGTAATAGAGGCCAGCCATCCTGACTATACGAATAAGACCGAGTCTTTGGACCTTGCTTTGGACGAGACGCGTTCTTTTGATATATTGCTTCCGCCGAGGACTTCGTGGGACTTCGCCGCGGACTTCTCGAAGGTCAGCAATCCGAACACCGCCGGGGCGTGGAGTTACGGCTTCACGACGCCCGGTGTGCCCTTTACTCTTTATGCGGGCATTCATGAGCTGCCTGGCTATGCAAACGACTGGTTCTGGGCGCGTGACACTTCGGGATCGAGGGGCGAAGCGGGCTTTGTTAATAAGAACTTCTTCGAGACGGGCTACAGCACCTGGAGCCTGGCATACTGGGAGCCCGGAATGGCAGGTATCGTGCCTGATTTCCCCACGGGAGGGGATGCGGTTGTTCGTTGGACATCGCCGATCGACGGGTACGTGACCCTGTATGCCAGGATGACCGGGCAACACGATGCCGGTACCGAGGCGACGGTACGTTTTGTCAAAGAGACCGGTGGAGTTCGCACCGAGTTGTATGCGTGCGAAGTGCTCGGATTCAACGGCTCGTCGTGGCAGGGCTATGTAGACCGCCAGGGAATAGCTCCAGAGGTGTTCTACTCTACTACCATCCCTGTAGCCGTGGGGGATATTATTGATGTTGTCGATACCTACATCGGCTCCTTCAAGCAGTATTTAGGTGCGATAGGGCTTGACTTGAAGATCAACACTGCCTCTGAGCCTGGGACGATAAGCGGGTTTGTAAGAGCGAGCGCATCGGGGAATCCTCCGGTTTCTGGGGCGAAGGTCAAGGTAGTCGGGATGGATATGGCCGTGACTACCGGCTCTGACGGCAGCTACTCGCTTGCACTGCCTGCCGGGACATACACCCTTGAGGCCAGCTATCCGGGTGTTGCATCCACAACATCCGGTGCGATAGCGCTTGCGGCTGGAGAGACAAAGACACAGGACCTTGTTCTGAATATGTCCAGGGTTATGGGAGTGATCAGAGCTTCAGCCAGTGGAAATCCGCCGGTGTCCGGGGCTGTCGTCGGCATTCTTGGCGGAAGGTCTATGACTACCGGAGCTGACGGAGCATATTCATTCCTGGTTGCGCCGGGTACATATACAGTCACTGCAAGCCACCAGGAGTACATTGGAGCCAGGGCCACTCTCAGTGTGGCTGTGGGCCAGACACTCGTTCAGGACCTGGTGCTATCCCCAAGGACTGGATGGGATTTCGTCCAGGACATGTCCTTCACTGTAAATCCCAATGGCGCGTGGAGTTATGGTTGGTCACCGGACAACGACCCAGCCAATTTCCGTCTGTATGCCAACAGTTATAAATACGGCGGAGACGTGATACCGCCTGTGGTAGGCCTGTGGCTTTGGGCTTATACCTCTTACGCTTCGAAGGACTGGCAGGGCACCATCCTGCAGAACCTCACTGGTGCGCCTTATGAACACTATAGCCTTGCATATTGGGAGATAGGTCAGGTGTGTCTTGTAGGCAACAACGCAGGTAGTCCTTGGATTATAGCGCGGTGGACAGCTCCAGCTGCCGGGGGGGTGTCTGTGAACGCGAGATTCACCGCTCAGACGTGCGCTGTCAGCGCTGGCTATACAACGGACGCTAATGTTCGCATAGCCCATAACGGCGTGCCGCTTTTGGAGGGGCCGCTTAGTGGCTTCATCGGCAGGGCGGTCAACAACTATGCTGACGCAATCCCGGGGCCGGTGGAGCAGGTGTATTCCTCAGCCTCACCCATAGTGATGGCAGCCGGGGATACCATCGACTTCATGATTGCCAGGATTGGCTCGAATAACTGGGGAGCAACGGTAGGTTTGGAGGTTAATATCACTCCACCCGCTGAGCCTGCCGGTCTTGCTGAGATAAAGGCAAACCCGGAGAACTCACCTGTTGTCACAGTGCCCTTGGCAGTGACAGCTAAGTTCGGTGACACCTTCTACATAGAGGAAGACGACAGGTCGGTTGGCATCAGGGTGGACCTGCCTGGGAACACGGTGTCCGTTGGACAGAAGGTGGCAGTTAGCGGGACTCTGAAGGTGGACCAGGCCACGGGAGAGGTATACATTGAAGCGACCGGCGCATCTGATTCTGGAATGGGTTCGATTGAGCCTGTAGGTATGACTAACAAGGCGCTGGGCGGCGGAAATGATGGCCTGCAGCAGGGTGTTCAAGGCGGCTCAGGGCTGAACAACATCGGGCTGTTGGTCAGGACGACAGGCAAGGTAAGCCAGCCGAGTCCTGGAGTATTCAGCATCGACGACGGTTCAGGAGTCGGTGTAAGGGTGACCGATATAAGTCTCTCGGCCTACGTTGGGACTAACGTAGTTGTCGAGGGAGCGAACTCCTGCTACAAGGATGGGTCTGCGATAAAGCGGCTCGTTCGGGCGATCAGCGTACGTCCGATGTAACACACGCCTGAGACAGACTACACAGTAAGCTGAACAATGGGCCGGCTGGAGAACAAAACCAGCCGGCCTGCCCCATCCGTTCTGCCACCGCGCGCGACGACGATCGATTTAGACAATGTTTGACCCAGGTAATGGAGGAATGCGTGAGGATGCACGTCTTATCGAACACTTCGCTGTCTTGTGGGGAAAGGGTTGTCCGGTGTTTGCTCGGCGAGTCCATCGACCGGATTCCCTTTGGTATAAGCGTCGGCTGGCGGCCATGGGATGAGACGATGGTCCGTTGGAAGAAGCAGTCGGGAGATATTGACCTCAACCCCGGTGTCGTATTCGGATATGACGCAGGCTTTGCCAAGCCTGCAATCACGATGGGGATGTTCCCTGCTTTTGAACACGTGATAATTCGCCAGGACGATGAGTTCATCACATATCGGGATGAGAGAGGCATCACTAAGCGAGACAGGCGTGATCGATGCTCTATGCCTGAGTTCCTTGACTATCCGGTGAAGGTCGAGGCCGATTGGGAGCGGCTCAAGGAAGAGCGGCTGCGAATAGATGATCCTGCCAGAGTTCTTATGGATTGGGACCTTTTCAGGAGAAGAATACGAGTGACCGGCGAAGCTGTGCAGGTCGGCACTTATCCCTACGGCGTCTTCGGCACGGTTCGCGACTTGATGGGCGACGAAGAGATGCTGGTGAGTTTCTACACCCAGCCGAAAATGATCCGCGACATGATGGAGCATCTTACCACGCTGTGGATATCAGTCTGGGAACAAGTCGCCAACGAGGTGCAAATCGATCATATCCATATTTGGGAGGATATGTGCGGGAGGCAGGGATCGCTGATCTCCATGGATATGGTCAAAGAGTTCATGATGCCTTGTTATGATCGAATCGCAGATTTCGCACAGTCTGTCGGCGTGCGCATCATTTCCGTGGACACCGACGGCGATTGCCGGGAACTGGTACCGGTCATGATGGAACACGGCGTGAACACGCTGTTCCCGTTCGAGGTCCAGGCCGGAAACGACATCCTCGAATACCGCCGATTATACCCCAGCCTTGGGATTATCGGCGGGCTGGACAAGCGATCTCTCGCTGCGGACCGGGCCGCGATAGACCGCGGGGTGGAGAAATGCGCCCGAATGTTGGAATCCGGCGGTTATATCCCCGCCTTTGATCACCTCATACCCCCGGACGTTCCCTGGGACAATTTCGTATACGCGGCACTCCAATTAAAGGACTTGTGTTATGGCAAGGAATAGTCGAAACGCAAGACTAGTCGCGAGTCCGGCACTATCGGCTATCAGTATTTTCGTGCTGGCATGTGTTTGCCTTCGTGTTCCAGTGTCCTGCGCGGATCGGCCTCAGTGGTCCATGTTCCGATTCGATGCCAACCATTCTGGTTGCGCACCAAGCGCTGGGCCTCGTACCGGTCGCCTCATGTGGTCCTTCACAACGGAATCGACGATGCTGGTCTCGACCCCTGCCATAGTCAACGGAGGGCTTTTCATCGGGGGCAATGACGGAAACGTATATGCCTTGGATGCCCAAACCGGCAAGAAACGGTGGACCTATCAGACCGGCGGCACTGTGAGCTCGTCTCCTGCGGTGGTTGATGGCTTTGTTTATGTAGGCTCGGTGGATGGCAAAGTCTATGCGCTGGATGCACAGAGTGGGGACAAGAAATGGGCGTTCCCTACGGGCGGAAAGGTGTTTTCCTCCCCTGCGGTTGTCGATGGGAAAGTCTACGTGGGATCTCTCGACGGAACTGTCTACGCTCTCGATGCGTCCACCGGGCGGAAGATATGGACGCATAAGGTCGGAGATGAGATTTGGGGATCGCCGTGCGTTAGAGACGGCAAGCTCTTTATCAGTTCTTTCGACGGCAGGATGTTTGCCATAGACGCGGGAACGGGGCGCAGATTATGGATGCGCGAAACCGGTGCGACAATGTGGAACGCGCCGAACGTAGTAGAGGGTGTTGTCTACGTTGCCGGCAATAGGGGTTGCTTGGAGGGTTATGTCTTTGCGTTTGATATGACCGATGGCAAGAGTCTATGGACCCGTTCGATAGGATACTGGCTATCCTCTACTCCAGCGGTAGCAGAAGGAAGAGTCTACGTAACCTCCAGTGATACAAGGATATATGCGTTCGACGCGGTGTCGGGTGAGGAGATATGGACATTTCTGACCGGCAGGGAAATGAACGCCTCACCCGCGGTATCTGGCGGGGTAGTCTACGCGGGGGCCTGTGACGGTAACGTATATGCGGTGGATGCCGTCACCGGGCAAAAGGTTTGGGTTTACTCTCCTGGGTTTGCCATGTGGTCTACTCCCGTCATTGTTGATGAGACAGTATATATTGCAGCTAATGATGGTAAGATACATGCCCTCGACAAAGCCACAGGAGAGGCACGGTGGACTTTTGCGCGGTCCGGTTGGAGGACTTCATACCCAGGGATATTCTCTTCCCCTTCCGTTGTCGATGGTACCGTCTACGTCAGTGCAAACGACGGCAAATTCTACGCCCTCGACGTCAAGACAGGCAAGAAGCGGTGGACGCTGAAGACACAGGCGGCTGCATTTATGAGTTCCCCGGCCGTCGCAGGCAATAGGATGTATGCGTTGAGCGGCGACGGACATCTGTATGCCATACATGTGGACACCGGTAGGAAGCTGTGGGATGTGCGGCTTGAAGCGGCCTGGGCATCACCGGCAGTCTTGGGGGACAGGGTATACGTCGGCGGTCGCGGCAAGGTTCTGGCTGTTGATGGCCTCACCGGTAAGCTGCTCTGGACTCGTGAGATTGGCGGATTCGGCTCCTCACCCGCAGTATCCAATGGTCTGGTCTATGTACTGGGAGAGAAATGCACCGTGTACGCACTTGATGGAGCTTCGGGAGGCGTGAAGTGGAGTTGCACATTACCCGGTAAGACAGGACGACCGATGGTGCCGAATAGCTCCCCCACGGTGGCGAACGGCAAGGTTTTTGTCGGATCGAATTTAGACGGAACTGTGCATGCACTGGATGCAGCCACTGGCGAACAGATCTGGAGTTTCACTATGGACGGCTCCGTGGCCCCCGTGATTTCGTCTCCCGCCTTCGCCGACGGTGTACTTTATATAGGCTCTCAGGACGGCAAGCTGTATGCCCTCGAGGCTGCCACCGGAAAAAGGAAATGGAGCTACATTGCCCGAACCGCAATAGTCTCATCGCCTACCGTCGCCGACGGAGTCATTCACATCGGATGCCTCAGCGGCGAAGTATTGGCGCTTGATGTGTCTACGGGTGAGGAGCTATGGGCCTACTACACGGCGAACGAGGTCTGGAGCACACCCGCCGTGGTTGATGGATGCCTGTATGTCGGTTCTTTGGATGGAAGGGTCTACGCTTTTGGGCCAGCCCCGAGCGATGCTGCCGCTGGTGCGAACAATCACGAGACGAGCCGAATCTCTCCAATTTGCGCAGCGCCGCATCAAGTCAAGACAGAAAATAGTATTCCCCGTGCCTATTCGGAGGAGAGCACAGACGGAGTTGCGAGCAATGACTGGCCGATGTTCCGTGGCAATCTTCGGCATACGGGACGTGCAAGAGGCACCGGTCCGAAGGCCGGTATCATCAAGTGGACTTTCCAGACAGGTGGGTCTGTGGATTCTTCGACGGCAGTAGTCTCTGGCACGGTCTATGTGGGATCGGGTGACGGCAAGGTATACGCAATTGACGCCGAGGATGGTAACCCAGTCTGGAGTCACCAAACCGGCTCACCCATTACTTCCTCACCCGCCGTGGCCGATGGAAAAGTCTATGTGGGATCTACTGACGGAACATTCTGGGCATTTTCCAGCTCGACAGGTGATGTGGTCTGGAATCGGAACTTGGGAGGTGGAATCCAGTCCTCTCCGGCCGTCTGTAACCAAAAGGTATTTGTGGGATCGCATGACGGAAAGATATATGCTCTGGACGCAGTCACTGGCGAACAGATCTGGAGCTATGCCACGGGAGGAGCGGTGTCTTCCTCCCCTGCGGTGGTGGGCAATGTGGTTTACATCGGCTCCACAGACGCACGAGTATACGCTCTAAATGCAGCGACGGGCGAAGAGGTCTGGTCTTATCCGTTAGATGCAGAGGCCATGACTACGGTTTCACCTTCTGTTGTAGGAGGACTTCTCTACACAGGTTCGGTGGATTTGAGAGTGTCCGCGATTGATATCTCGACCGGTAAGAGGGTGTGGATAGCACGGGCAAGATCCTCGATATCTTCCTCTCCCGCAGTGGCGAATGGGATGGTATACATCGCAGCCAACGATCGCAAGGTGTATGCATTCGATGCAGCTACTGGTCGCGAAAGGTGGACCTTTGTAACCGGGGAGGATTCGATGCAGTCATCACCTGCGGTTGCTGACGGCGTACTATGTATAGGATCATATGATGGCAATGTATACGCGCTGGATTCCTTCACTGGGAAGAAATTGTGGAGCTTGAAGACAAGTGGGCCTGTTCGCTCGTCGCCTGCTATCGTTGACGGCGTGCTATATGTGGGATCTGGTGATGGCAACGTATACGCCATCGGAGGCACTTAGTAGCCGTCCATATATAAAGGTATCATAATGGAGCATTATGGGTATACCAGGATATGGAATCAACAGAACCAATTGGTGATCGTTTTGCGGTAGTAAGTCCATTTCTGGACGAGCGTGCTCGTCGGCTGGTTGCTGCC
>JACPPP010000205.1 GCA_016190935.1 Armatimonadota bacterium
CGCAAAGTGGCTTGAGGAGACACAAGAACAAAACGAACGAGTTAGACAATCATACATCAGGAGACGACAAATGCCCTTGCTTAAGCAGGCAAGGCCACCATAACTCGTCGTTATAATATTAGTAGCACCGAGCAGGAGAGCGATGGACAACTGATTCCACTACTGCGTGCGCGATCCCAGTCAGACATCTCCATACTTCGCCACTGATTCGGCCATCTAAAGCGCTGCACTCTCACGTGCGAGTTCTGTGCATGCTTCCGACCGAAACCGGTTATGTCCTCAGGTAAGCTGTTTGTCTCACAACAAAGATAGTCAAGTTAATTCGCAATGCCCTAATCCTGCTTCCAGCAACACCGTATTAACCTTAAATAAAACTGGTATCCTCCTTAAGTCTACTTCACATCTATGGAGGAAACCGTGACTCGCTGGTATAATAATATAGAGTATAAGTCGATGCGAGAAGTGCGGTCTGTGACCAACCGCACCGAGACAAACCTGGACTTGCGGCTTATGTCGCCTGTCCGGTGCAGCGGGTCAGTAAGGCATCCATTCTGCCACGGTTTATCACGCAAACTCACCCGACTCTGTGTCTAGGCTAACTTGCGCTTCATCGCGTCTGGAGGTGATATTTACGGGAAACATGATTTCTGAGCAACCTGGCGAGCTGGAAGTGGAAGATCCATCGCGCAGACGGATGTTGTCCTGGTTTGCAGGAACTCTATCCACTCTAGTCGGCGCTGCTATCGCCGCTCCGCTTGCCGGGATGTTCCTGGCGCCACTGTTCGTCAAGCGTAAAGAATTGTGGCTGCCGCTTGGCGCGGTGGCCGAGGTATCGGAGGACGCGCCTACCAAGTTTACCTACAGCTATGTGAAAACCGATGGGTGGTTCGAAAAGACCGTCTATGGCACGGCGTACGCCGTGATAGACAAACCGGGAAGTTTCATGGTGCTGTCCAACATTTGCAGCCACCTGGGCTGCGGGGTGAGATGGGACACGGATAGAGATGCGTTCCTCTGCCCATGCCACAACGGCGTCTTCGCACGAGACGGGAGCGTCAAGTCCGGACCGCCTCCCAAGCCGTTGACCCGCATGAAAAGCCGGGTTGCGGACGGACGGATTGAGATCATGATAGAGGAGGCATAACCGATGAGAAAACTCCTCTCCTGGATCGACGAACAGACCGGTCTGGTGAGCGCCATTCACCACTTTATGCTGGAGCCTCTGCCGGAGCGCGTCGGCTGGCCGCACATCTTCGGAAGCCTGGTCATGTTCTTCTTCACTGTCCAGGTTGCCACCGGCATAATGCTCATGGTCTATTATTCTCCTTCTCCAGACCATGCCTACGAGACGGTTCAATATATCACATATAAGCTGCCTTTTGGCGGTTTGGTGCGCGGACTGCACCACTGGGCTGCTGGCGGAATGATGGTCGCCCTCGGACTGCACCTCATCCAGGTCTTCCTATGGGGTGCCTACAAGCGTCCGAGGCAGATCATCTGGGTCATCGGCATCGGGCTTATGTTGACGACCCTTGGCTTCTCTTTCACAGGATATTTGCTGCCGTGGGACCAAAAGGCGTATTGGGCGACGGTTGTCGGAACTAACATAGCCGGCGCGGTTCCATTCATCGGGGAGTTGATACGGGAAGTCTTGCGTGGCGGAAGCACAGTCGGAGCGATTACGCTGACGCGCTTTTTCGCGATCCATGTAGGAATACTTCCTCCGATTATATCGGTGCTCATCGTCTTTCACGTGCTTCAGGTCAGGAAGAAGGGGATCACGCCTCCCTGGCGGAGGGTCAGCGATGAGGGTGATGTTCGCCATCCACAGTTTTTCTGGCCGCATCAGGTGCTAAAAGACGCAGTGGCAGCGCTCTTTGTACTCGCCGTCGTGTTTGTTCTTGCCATTAAGTTCGGCGCGCCGATAGAGCCACTTGCCAACCCGGCCGATACGGCCTATGTGCCCCGGCCAGAGTGGTACTTCCTCTGGATGTTCGAAATGCTCAAGTATTTCCCAGGTGAGCTGGAATTCGTTGGGGCCGTGCTCTTACCCGGCATAGCGGTAGCTCTTCTGACGATCTATCCGTATCTGGACCGCAACCCCGAGCGCAGGATCGGAAAAAGAAGGTATGCGATCGGCCTTTGTGTCGTGACGTTCTTAGGAGTGTCGTATCTCGGGGTGCATGCTGTGCTGTCGGCGCCGAAAGAGGAGAAGCTGACTGCCGTCGAGCAGCAAGGGCAGAAGCTCTTTATGGACCTTCGCTGCCATTCGTGCCATGGGATCAACGGTGGAGGCGGAAATGCAGGCCCCGACCTCGCTCAGTCAGGACCGTTCGATGAAAAGCAGTTGGAGGCGCTTCTGCGCGACCCTGCGCAGTTCCGCCCGCGCTCGATTATGCCGCCTGCTGACGTGTCAAAGAGAGAGATGCATGCGCTCGTCTCCTATCTTACGGCGATCAAGCCGACATCGAGGCTCCCAATCGAGCCTCAGGCCGGGCCAAGAAAACCGCCCAGTCATTTCGAGGAATTGTGGTATATAAACCATAAGTTTGAGGTTCGGAAGGACCCGTCGCAGTGCCAGAAGTGTCACGAACCGGAGTTTTGCCAGACGTGTCACAGCAAGCGGCGGCCTGACTCGCATTTGAACGATTGGCTGAAAGCCCACTTTGGCACAGCCAGGGAGAAACCGGAATACTGTCGCGTTTGCCATGAGGAGAGCTTCTGCACATCGTGCCACGAGAACTTCCTGCACACGTCCGACTGGTTGAAGGCAAGGCACGCTGCCGCGGCGCTCAAGGATCCCGATATGTGCGGCAACTGCCATCAGGAAGTGCTCTGCGAAACCTGCCACAGAGGCGCTAAACCGGCGATGCACACTGCCGACTGGAACGTCCGGCACGCCGGTGTCGCAAGAGCAGGAACCGGGCAGTGCTGGATGTGCCACAAACAGGAGTCATGCGATGCCTGCCACGGGGTTCGCGTCCCTCACGGTGCGGGATGGATGTCAGAGCACGGTAAGATTGCCATTGAGCAGCCGGGAAAATGTGCAAGGTGTCATACGAGTGGAAAAAGGGACTGCCGCAACTGCCATAGGGGTGGGCTGAAGCCCTCGTTCCACACCGTGAGCTTTATGAGGGACCACAGCGGGCGCGGTGGAGACCATCCAACGCTGTGCAGCCTGTGTCACGGCAGAGATTCCTGCAACAGATGTCACAGAACAGGAACGGTGAAGCCTGCTTCACATAATCAGACCTGGCTCAAAACACACGGAGGCATGGCGCGCACGAGCCAGAAGACCTGTACATTGTGCCACGATAAGAAAGACTGCATAGCCTGCCATGGCGTCGAACTGCCGCATCCTGCCGGCTGGGCGATGGGGGGACATCGCAACGTGGGAAGTTTCGCGTCGGGATCAAAGTGCTACAAATGTCATGAGAGGGCGTATTGTTTCCAGTGCCACGAGGAGCCGCACTCTTAGATAGGGGCCGGAAGTTAGAGGTTAGAGGTTAGAGGTTAGAGGTTTGATCGCCGGGGAGATTCCTACCCGGCGCACGTGTGGCGGACATCCGTCGGACCCCTGGCCCCTGACTCCCGGCCCCTTGCCAAAGGCTGAATGGAGGACGGTATTGCCGGACAAGCCGAAGATAATCAGGTTTATTGAGACCAGGTTTGCCAGGAAACCTCCGCCCGAATCGGTGTGCGAACCACAGGTCAAACCGCCGACCTGCCTCAAGGATGGCTCGTCGGTAGTTATCATAGGCGGGGGTATCGCGGGTCCCGCGTTTGCCAGGCGCGTAATTTGTTTAGCGATAGAACGGGGATTACGGATCAATGTCACTTTGATAAGCCGGCCAAGCTGCAACTACTGTGGGGGGCTGATCACCAATCTGTCGCTGGAGACGCTTCGCCGGCTGTATGCTTTCGAGCCTCCTGCGGAGGTGGTGCTGACCGAGATCGACGAGGCCGTGCTGGTCAACTCCCAAGGAAGCGCGGAGGTAATGTTTGAGTCTCCCCTTGCCTCGATCTTCCGCACGAGCCGCTTCGGCCAGGTGGGATTCGACGATAACTTCCGAACAAGCATACTTGCAGACGTGCCTGACGGCGCCAAGGATATGCTTACTGTAGTCGAGCCCGCTGTTGCTACCGCTGTGGAACTCGGTTCCAAGGATAAACGCGGGGCAGTCACATATACCTGCTCCGGAGGCGCCGAAGTAGTTGAGGCAGACCTAATCGTAATTGCTACGGGACTTCGGAGCATCGAGTCTAAGCTCATCGCCGCATTACGCAAAGAGACCAACTACAAGCCGCCCAAGGTAATGAAAGCCTGCGTCACGGAGGTGGACATTACGAATGGCGGCGCGAGCAAGATCGGCCGCCGTATACTCATCGTCTCTGGGGTTATCACCAACGCCGTTGTTGCGCTCATTCCAAAGCAAAGAAACTGGATTACAATCGCCGGACTGAAGAAGCATCTCACGCTCGACGATATTCGCACGATCTTCAACCATCCGGCTGTAAGAGAGTATATCCAGGTCGATGATATACGCGTGCGCCTTCCGTGCGACAAGGTGTGTTCATCGGGCGTATTTGTCGGCCCCGCAGGTTCATTCTACGGCGACGGATGGGTGACCATCGGCGATCTCACAGGCTACGGAAGAGTGCTCAAGGATGGCTATTTCGCGGCGTTATTCGGCGCTGAACTGGCGGCCCACACAGCATTCGTCCACGGTTGCTCTCGCGAGGCTTTCGCCCGCCATTACCACTCCCGGCTGCGGAGTTTCGAACACGACAACAGAATGGGAATGACGCTGTTCCACGTGAATAATATCCTGGCAAGGTCGAGCACGTTCAACAGAGTGATCCTCGACGTATTTACTGATGAGAAGGCAAAACACCCTTATGGCGGACTTGCCCACGCTGCTTTCCGCGCCCTTTCAACCGGCGAGATATCGTATATCAGCATCTCACTGTTGTTCATAATGGGATTTGTCGCATGGCTGTTCGGACTGCCACGGCGTATTATCGGAAGGTTAAGCCGGCTGCGGCAGAGGCGGGCAGCGGGCAGCGAGCAACAAGCAATGAGCGATGAGCAATGAGCCAGATAGGGGTAGGGAAGGCCTGTTGCCCGGTCTCCCCTACCTCCGAACCGTGCGTGCGGTTCTCCCG
>JACPPP010000198.1 GCA_016190935.1 Armatimonadota bacterium
CGTTAGGTCGGTTGGGTCTGGCAGTCAAGCGTACGGAACTCCCAGCTCCTGTCTGATCCGGTCCGGTTGCGGAGCTTTGTTGTTTCGGGGAACCCTTTCCCCGAAACAAAGTTCACAACATTTCGACCTTATCCACGCGGAAGACGGAATCATCGCCCAGATAATAGTTCCGCCAACTTGACCACGGCCAGTCGGCCGGGTGCTCCACTAATCCTCGCCTTACCGGGTTTGCGTGCAGATACTCGATCTTGGCTTTCAACACGCTCTTACTGATGATGCCTACCGCCCTCGCCTGTTCCTTCCACACAGCAAGCTTCGCTCCCTTGTCGGCATGCTCCTTATAGATCAGCAAATGCGCTGGATGTGCCGTCTCCCTCAGCCACCGTGATAGTTGGTTTGCTGTATGCCTCTGTATATCCGCCAACCACTTGTGCAGCACGTCTGGATGCCCCAAATCCGCAACCAAATGATAATGCTCCGGCATTATCACATAAGCCAGCAGCTTTGCAGCGTACCTCCGGCGGTAAAAGTCCAGGTCCTCAAGCAGTATTTCTCTTGCCTCCTTATGCCTAAACAACGGCTGCCACTCGGTTATTGTGGCCGTGATGAAGAAGATGGACGTGTCTTCAGCTCGGTTCTTCCACTTCACCTGCGATTCCCTCCGATGTTCGGTGTCCCCGGTCAGTCTGTTTCGGGGAAGGGGTTCCCCGAAACAACGAGAAGGTGGAGGCTGAAATCCATAGCAAATACAATCAACCTTCCTTTTTATGCGTAGACGAAATCAGGAACGAGTTGCTTGGACTGCCACCCGTTCCAAAGCGACAACGTGTACACACACCACTAATCAACGCATTTATCACAGCACACGGTATTAAGGGAGGAAAACATGTTGTCCAGGGTTTTGTCAAAAACGTCTCGCGTAACAAGCAACATATCTGGATCAAGTTAGAAGGCTTGGACGATTATCTCAGAACCCTTCACATAGGAAAGAGTAAAGAGTTGACGCTGCCTTCGGGTGCCGAATCCTATTATGAAGTATCGATGCCAGTCAGTGACAGCGATACTCGAATACGACTATCTATAGTCGATGAAAATGATAGGAAACTACCCGCAACCGGGTACGAAGATGCAGGCGGTCCCGAGTTCGGTGGCGTTGTGCGCACTCTGACAGAGTAAGTTAGTTCATAGGATATCCACCTTGTCCACGCTCAGCAAAGAAGCGGCACTTCAGTCTGCTGACCCGTAGCCTCGTTTGTTACCAGCAGCCTGCCCAGATGGTCTCGCCGCAGTTGATCGTTTGCGTTCAACAACTCAATACCATAAACCGTTCCATCCGGCGCGAGGTCTATATTCAGCTCATCGCTTATCCTAACCGTCTCCACCCCTGTCGTCTTCTTGCGAAAACGTATATAGCCAACGTTATATCGTGGATCGTATGTAAGTTCCAAATAAAATCTCCCTATCGATGTCCGGGGAATCCCTTCCCCGGACAAAGCCTTACTACGAAGCGACAGTCAGTCTTGGGGACTCTGTCCCTTATGCAGACTCACAGATCCAGCATATCAATCGCTAGAACTGACTCGTCCCCAAATTCATAATTCCTTGCACTTGAGTATTTCCAGTCAGCCGGGGAAGCCACAAGTCCTTTCCGAACCGGATTATTGTGAATGTACTCTGCTTTCTGTCTAAAGAATTCTGGAGTATAGATTTCCTGCGGATTGTTCCCATCCTGCCAGACCTTATACGATTGGCCAGGCTCGTTAGCAGCACGGCTGAATACAGATGCAGCCCAGATCCAGTTGTCTTCTCTTGCCTGCTTACTTATTTGCCTGGAAGTAAACCTCTTGAAGTCCCCAAGAACTGCGCTCAAGGGTTCTTCTCCTGTGCAAGACACTATAAGGTGCAAATGGTTCAGCATAATTACGTAACAGTGTATCGCCAGTCCCTTATTATGACGGCAAAATTCGAGGCTGTCTGTGAGAATGCGGAAATACCGCTCTTCGGCAAAAACCGGCAGCCATTCTGTTACAACGCACGTGATAAAGCAGGGCACACGTCCGTGCTCAAAGATTTTGTAGCCACCCAATCAATTATACTCCCGTCGAAAGTGTTAGTTCAGGGACAGAGTCCCTAATAAGATAGTGCACAACCAGTAAGTCCTGTCGGGGGAAGGGATTCCCCCGACATCATTACTTCCCCCGACATCATTACTTCCCCCGACATCATTACTTCTCCCGACATCAAATGACTACTACCCCGCTATCTCCCTAACCAACTCCACCGCCGTCTGCAGCGCCTCGTCAACCTTCGCGGGGTCTTTGCCGCCGGCCTGGGCGAACTCGGGCCGGCCGCCGCCGCCGCCGCCCGCCACCTTTGCAACCTCACGAAGAAGATTGCCCGCATGGAATCCGCGCTCCACAAGGTCGGGCGTCACCTTGCTTACGAACAGCACCTTGCCGTCGCTCACCCCTCCCAGGACCACTACCCCGCTCTTGAGCCGGTCGGCGATGCCGTCCGCAAGCGACCTCATAACGTTCACGTCCGCGGTGGCAAGCTTGCTAGCGACCAGGTTCACGCCGGAGATGTTCTGTGCCGAGGCGGAGAGTTCCTGTGCCTGCTCAGCCGCAGACTTTGCCTGCAGCCGCTCAAGCTGCCTTTGGATATCTTTCATACTTGTCTGCAAACGATCTACGGCAGCCGCAACCTCCGAAGGCGGGGCCTGCAGCTTATCCGCCACCTGCCGCAGCGAATCCTCAATCTCGTGCACCCGCTGAACTGCGCTGTGGCCTGTGACGGCCTCGATCCTCCTCAGCCCTGCCCCTATGCTGGACTCGCTCAAGAGCTTGAACAGTCCCACCTCCGAGGTCCGGCAGAGATGCGTGCCGCCGCAGAGTTCCATCGACACCTCGCCCATCTTCACCACGCGTACCTCAGCGCCGTATTTCTCGCCGAACAGAGCCGTCGCGCCCATCTTTCTCGCGTCTTCAATGCTTGTGACCGTCACTTGAGTCCGGACGTCCTCAAGTATAAGCTCGTTGACTCCATCCTCTATGGCTCTAAGCTCTTCAGGGGTCACCGCCTTGAAATGAGAGAAGTCGAACCTGAGCCTGTCCGGTTCCACGACGGAGCCCGACTGCAGAGCGTGCTCACCCAGGACTCTCCTCAGCACCGTGTGCAGCAGATGCGTTGCGGTATGGCTCCGGGCTATGGCCTGTCTGCGGGACTCGTCCACCCGGCACTGCACCACATCTCCTACCGAAATCAAACCCGACTGCACTCTGGACCTGTGGAAGAAGAAGCCGCCGGCCTTGACCGTGTCCACCACCTCGATCGACGCGCCCTCGGCTGCAATCTCTCCTGTATCCCCGACCTGTCCGCCGGCCTCGGCGTAGAACGGCGTCGCATCTAGCACGATGTCCACCTGATCGCCCTCACCCGCCGTCGAAACAAGCTCCTCGCCCTTGACTATAGCCGCCACCGTCGCCTCGCCCGCGGTTTCTTCATATCCGATGAACTTAGTCGGCTCGACAGTCTTTTCGAGTTCGAGAAGAACCGTACCTCCACCGCCGAACAGCGCCGCAGCGAACTCGCTGGACTCCTTCGCGCGCCTCCGCTGCTCCTCCATGGCCGCCTCGAACGCTTCCATATCGACCTCGATGCCTCTTGCAGCAGCCATCTCACGAGTGAGTTCCACCGGGAAGCCATAGGTATCATAGAGCGTGAAGGCAGCCTCTCCTTCGAGCGTTTTCTCAGCGGAGGCCAGCAGATCTTCCAACCTGGCCATTCCGGAGCCGAGCGTCCGACGGAACTTCTCCTCCTCGCTCTCGATCACTTTCTCAACGTACGCCTTGCGGTCCACTATCTCGTGATAGACGCCGCCCATGATCTGCACTATGGTCGGCACAATCGTCGCAAGGAAGTTCTTCTCCAGGCCGAGATTCCGGCCCTTGATTACGGAATTCCTCAGTATCCTGCGAAGCACGTATCCCCGGCCTACATTCGATGGCATAACGCCGTCCGCTATCGCAAAGACCGCGGCGCGAACGTGGTCCGCTATGACCCGGACAGATCTGTCTACACCTTCATCTCTCCCGTACTTCGCGCCTGAGATCGACTCTATCCGCTGGACTATCGGCAGGAACAGGTCCGTCTCGTAATCAGTGGACGCGCTTGTCAGCACGGCTATTGTACGCTCAAGCCCCATGCCGGTGTCGATGTTCTTCGTCGGAAGCGGCTTCATCGTGCCGTCTTCCTGCCTGTCGAACTGCTGGAAGACCAGGTTCCATATCTCTACGAACCGGTTCCCTTCGTGGGCTATGGACCAGACGGGGTCCTCCGGAGGGCCGAGTTCGGGGGTTACGTCCAGGAATATTTCATTGCAGGGCCCGCAGGGGCCGTTCGGGCCCTTGCTCGGAGCGTCGGCGGGCCAGTAGTTCTTGTCCGCTCCGAGGCGGATTATCTTCTCAGTCGGGAATCCGATCTCGTTCGCCCAGACGCCGTATGCCTCATCGTCATCCAGATAGATGCTGGTCCAGAGATGATCCGGGTTGAGCTTTAGGATGTCGGTAAGGAACTCCCAGGCCCAGATTATGGCCTCCCGTTTGAAGTAGTCGCCAAAGCTGAAGTTGCCGAGCATCTCAAAAAACGTATGGTGGACTGCATCGCCGACCTCGTCGATGTCGTCAGTGCGCAGACACTTCTGAGACGTGGCGATGCGCGGCGCGGGCGGCACTCTTTCTCCCACGAAGTAGGGCTTGAACTGCACCATGCCCGCCGACGTAAAAAGAAGCGTCGGGTCATCCGGCACAAGCGAATCGCTCGGCAAGATCAGATGTCCCTTGCTCTCAAAGAATTTCAGATATGCTGTTCTAAGTTCGTTACTTGTCATGTTCATAGGTCATAGGCACGGGGAAATGCAAAATGAAAAATGCAAAGTTCAAAATGCAAAATGGCCCGTTTCGTTGCTTCGGACTGCTTGTCTGCCGAAGCCGGGCTCGAAGAGACCGACACGGCCGGCCTCGAGTTTAGCCCTGTGATCATCAGGTGTACAAGACTCAACAGATCTCGGCCCCTGCGGGGCCGCCGTCGGCAGACAAGCAGTCCGACGGAACAAACAAACTCACTGCTCTCAGGAACAGTTTATTCCTTTTCTCAACCCTTCACGCGGCCACGCTTATTCGTCCAGCTTCCGACGTAGGTTCAGGTATCGGAAGACCTTCAGCTTTGAGGCCTTCTATGTGGAAGATCAGAGCATCTCTGAAGTTTTGCTCCGCCTCTTCACGCGTCTTTCCGGTAGCCGTGCACCCGGCTACATCCGGCGAATACGCTGACCAGTTATTTTCCGTATGCTCGTATATCACAACGTACTCTTTCATTTTCTATTACGGCTATGCTACCGGTAAGCCTCTCTTCTGTGGCGGATTCGGTATACGCGGACCAGCTTCACAGCATCGAAAACCTCATAAAGGACCCTATAATCCCCCACTCTCAGTCGATAATCCACCTTGCTGCCAGCGAGTTTCTTACAGCCGCGAGG
The DNA here is from genome assembly GCA_016190935.1 of Armatimonadota bacterium. GTDB lineage: Bacteria > Armatimonadota > UBA5829 > UBA5829 > DTLH01 > JACPPP01. Next base: position 5,537 of record JACPPP010000198.1, read on the forward strand.
CCTGGGATCCGACGATAGCGAACTAATTGCCTGAGTCACGCGGGTCAGCATAGGTGCGTGAAGAGCCTCCATCTCGCGTCTAGCCGCTGGCCGAATCTCAATCCTATAGACGTCCGGCATCTTTCAACTCTGCGAGCACCTTCTCGAAGTCTTCCGGTGCCTCATCGTTCCGCTCCGCCTTCACACGCAAATCATCAAGGTCCTCCATAAGCTCCAGATAAGCCTTGTAGCTCATCACCACAGCCTTCTTTCGACCCTTTTCATCGACTATATATTCAATGTTCTTTGTCTTTGTCATTGTTACACCACCTATACGCAGCCCATAAACCGGAGCGTCTCATCCAAACTTCTAATACCCGCTGCTGCGCCGAGTTGAGTCACGCAGAGAGCGCCTACAGCGTTCGCGAAGCGCCCGGTCTTTTCCATGTCCCATCCATGCACCAGGCCGGTCAGGAAGCCCGCGACAAACGCATCGCCCGCGCCGGTCGCGTCTACCGCATCAACATCGAACCTCGGTATCCGTATCTCGACCTCCGCATTCCGTATGTAGCATCCATCCTCGCCCATCTTCAGCCCGACCGTCTTAACCCCGGCGTCGAGAAGGACCTTCGCAACGTCCTCCGGCGCCTGCTTGCCCGTCAGCATCTTGGCTTCCTCGAAGCTCGGGAGGAAATAATCCACATACTCGAGACACGGCCTCATAACCGTCATCCAGCGGCCTTTCGAGTCCCACGCCGTGTCGAGTGTCGTGGTCAGGCCCGCCTCGCGCGCCCTCTTAAGAATCCGCGCCGTTGGCTCGCCGTCGATCCCAGGCATGAGCAGCGAACCCGCAACATGCAGTATTCTGGCACTGTTTACGAAACCGAAATCCACATCCTCCTCAGTGAGCACCGCATTCGCACCGATGTAGTGGATGAAGCTCCGCTCACCATCGCTCGAAACAGTCACCATCGTGGCCGAAGTGGCCTCGTTCTTGTCGCGAACCAACCCGGAACAATCGACGCCGTGCCGCCCGACGGCCTGAACTATGAAATCTCCGAATCCGTCGCTCCCGACTTTGCCGATCAGACCCGTCGGCACGCCGACCTTGGCAAGCGCAACCGCCGTGTTGGCCGCGCATCCGCCGATGTGAAGCTCCATCCTCTCCACAAGCTCGAGCTTGCCCCTGTCCGGCCATCTATCCACCGGCTTGCCAACTACATCCGCAACAAGTATTCCTAGACAAACTACTTCCGGCACTGCTACCCCACCTTCCAGCCGGCGTCTTCAACGACCTCTGGCGGCTCCTCGACAATCCCGTAACGGATATAAAGCTCGCGCAGCGCGCGAGTCAGGATAACTGAAACCAGCCCAACGTACAGAACGAGCATCCCGAGCACGCTCACCGCGCACAGGATGCCAAGGCCGAGTATAACAACAAAGAGCCCGATTGTAAAGGCCGGGTTGTGCGCCGCGAGCAGGAAACTCTTCTTGATGGCCGCAATTGCGCCCTCCCGCTGGCCCATCGGTCTCTGCGCCGCAAGCGCCGGGAGCTGGTATATCGCCGCCGCAGTCCATCCAAGAAGCAGGTAGATACAGAGAATCCCCGCCAGCGCCAACACCGGCCCGCCCTTGAAAGGCCCGATCACACCGAGGAGAAAGAGCGCGTCCACTGTAAGAACACCCACCACGGCCACATTCAGCAGAGCCAGCGAGATCGCGGAGCGTGAGAGTTCGCGGAACCCTGCGGCGAGATCCTCCAGCCCAGGGTCCTCCCGGTAGACGATCTTGTAGGCCATCCTGAAGATGCCCGCCAGAAGTGGCGCACCGAGCAGCACAGCCGCCGCCAGACTGATGATCGTGATCCACAGAGCGGCCGACGGCTGCTTCTTGGCCAACTCGGCCGCAACCGCGACCGGAACAAGGACCACAAGCGCCCAGATGAGGCTCGACGCGACGACGAGCCCCAAACGATCCCATGCGTCCGCTATACCTATTTTCAAAGCTCTGCCTAGGCTGACTGGCGGCAGATTGATCTGCTCCTCGGTTTCCATATTTATAATTATATCAAAAAAGCCACGCGCGCTCTTGCATGTTTCCGGTTTTCCTGCTATCCTGTTAACGAAATGACCGAACGTACGTTCCAGTTTCTCGAACATACTGCGGACAAGGGCGTAGCCGCGACAGGAAAGACTATGGCTGAGGCGTTCGAGAACGCGGCCTATGGCATGTTCTCGCTATTCGTCGACCTGAGCAAATATCTGCCGACCACGCAACGCGAATTTGCAGTCAACGCCGACGACGTGGAGCAGCTTCTATGGGCATGGCTTTCGGACCTTCACTTCAACTTTGAGGTTAACGGAGAGCTGCCGGTGGACTTTCAGATAACCGGAATCAGCGATACCGGGCTCAGTGCGATCGTTTCAGTCCGTCCGGTTGGAGAGGACATAGAATGGCTGGGATCACCCGTCAAAGCGGTCACCTTCCATCAGCTTAAGGTGGAACAGACGGACGAGGGCTGGAGGGTTCAGGCTTACGTAGATGTTTGATTGATAGAGCGCGAGGTGGTAATTGATGAAAAGAGACCTATCCCAGAGACAAAGGCAAATACTTGATTACATTATGCAGCACATAGACCTGCACGGGTATCCTCCTACAGTGAGAGAGATCGGCGAGGCGGTAAACCTCTCATCGAGCTCGACAGTGCATGCTCATCTGCGGAACCTGGAGGACGCGGGTCTCATCAAGAGGGACGCAATCCTCACCAGGGCAATCAAGATAGTGGTGGGGAACACGACAAGCTTCAAACCGAAGAAGGTTGTAACGCTGCCGCTGGTGGGAAGGGTAGCTGCTGGGAAGCCTACTCTCGCGGTCGAGGATGTGGAAGATACGTATCCGATCCCTCAGGACTTCCTTTCCGGCGCCGATGGGTTTATGCTGAAAGTCTCCGGCGACAGCATGGTGGAGGATGGAATCCACGACGGCGATTACGTCATCGTGCGCAGACAGCCGACTGCCGATAACGGGGACACGGTTGTTGCGCTGGTTGACAACGAGGCTACGGTCAAGCGGTTCTATCGTGACAAGCGCCAGATCAGGCTTCAGCCGGCCAACCAAACGATGCGACCCATGTTTTTTGACGAAGTTGATATCGTCGGTAAAGTCGTCGGCCTTATCAGAAAGATGGGGTAATCTCTGACTCAAACGTGCGCTCTCTCGCCGCTCGGGTGATGTTCGTGGTGCTCATGCCTGAGCTGTTCTTCAACGCGGAACGATATTCTTATGTCCGCCTGCCATTCTCTGATATTGCCGTCGGAAAGGGTTGCGCTGAGGTTAGTCACCTCCACCCCTTCGATATGTTCTATTGTCTTCGAGGCCTCTTCCACAGCCGAACGCACGGCCCTCTCCCAGCTTTCGCTGGACGCGCCTACCAGCTCAATTACCTTAAGTACAGCCATACACAAAACCTCCTCCGGTTGCGTTCTACACGCTGGGTATACCCCGGCAAAGAAACGGCCAAACCGGAAAAAGGGGGTCGGGAGCGGGAGGGATTTTAGATTTTAGATTGCAGATTTTAGATTGAAGGTTTAAGGTAACAGGTAACAGCGGCATTCCCATGACCCATGACCCATGACCCATGACCCATGACCCAGCACTCTGCTGACGGCTGACAGCTAAAGGACCGCCGCTTTCGCAAGCTCGACTACTGGAGGCGCGGCTATCAGGATGCCGATGGTCAGCACCAGCATCACTACTACCGCTGCCATGAGCGGCTTAGATGCCTCGACGGGAACCTTGGTCGGCGCTTCGCCCATCGCCATCAGCCGGACTACGTTGAAGTAGTAGTAAACCGATACTACGCTGTTAGCGACTGCGATGATAGCAAGCACCAGTAGATCAGTCCGCGCCGTCTGGATGGCGGCTGCAAAGACATAGAACTTTCCGAGGAACCCCGCCGTCGGTGGGATTCCGGCGAGCGAGAGGAAGAAAACCACAAGGGAACCCGCAAGCAGCGGTGCTCGTTTCATCATCCCTGAGAATGCCTCGATGTCCGAACTTCCCGACTTGCGCTCCACGGCAATCACTACCGCAAACGCTCCGAGGTTCATAAACAGATAGCTAACGGCGTAGATGAGCAGCCCGGCAAGGCCGTAGTTGGGTGCGGCGCCGTTTGCGGAGGCCGAAACAGCCAAATATCCGGCCTCAACAGCCGCCCTGGGGTCGTGCGCGGTAGCCGCGGCAAGCACTCCGACCATCATATAACCCACCTGCGCAACGCTCGAATAAGCGAGCATCCTCTTTACGTTCTTCTGCGTAATCGCGACAAGATTGCCGAGCGTCATGCTGGCTGCCGAGAGGACGAGCATTATCTCGAACCAGTTAACACCGGTCTGCATCGGGACGGCGACGAGCAGGAACCTGGTCGCGACGGCAAGCCCTGCAGCTTTCGAGGCGACTGAAAGCCAGGCCGTGATCGGAGTCGGCGCGCCTTCGTAAGTGTCAGGCGCCCAAAGGTGGAACGGCACGAGCGCAAGTTTGAACCCCAACCCTGCCAGCACCATAACGACGGCGGCGAGCGCCGCCTGAACCGAAAGTACCTCCCCGCGCCCGATTGCTGACGCGATCGATCCGAGATTTGTGGAGTTGGTAAGGCCGTATAGCATCGACATGCCGTAGAGCATAACAGCCGACGACACCGCTCCGAACAGGAAGTATTTGATTCCGGCCTCGCTTGACCTGTTATCGTTCTTCCAGTAGGCCGCCAGCACGTAAGACGACAGGCTCAGAAACTCTATCGAGAGATAGATCATCAAGAGGTCGGTCGATGCCGCAGTGAGCAGGATAGCCGCAGTCGCAAACAGCAGAAGGGCAAAATACTCCGCGCGGTTCCTCGTGTTGTGATCACCGAAGTATTCGAGGGACATCACAGCGACCACAAGCGTACCAATGACCGCAATCAACCCGAAGAACGCGGCAAATCCATCGACCAGAATCAGCGGATTGGCCGATGGCTTAAGCTCGAAGAGCGGAAGCGCGCCGAAGCGTATCCCGGCCCAGAGCGCAGCGCCAGCCATGACGGTCGTTGCGACCATGACTGCCAGCGTAAGGTACTCGGGTGGAAGCAGGTGGTTCAGCCGGCCCTTCGGGAACCGGTCCGCAATCGTGCCGAGAATCAACACCACCAGACCGAAGACCGCCAGCATCAATATTGGCGCGACGTATATTAAATCAGTAAGAGTCATTGTTCACCGTTATTTGTTTATCCGCGCAATCCGTCTAATCCGCGTAATCCGCGTTTCCGATTCAGCCCACAAAGAACCTCGCAATCTCCACGGATGCCGTGTTCAGAATCTTAAGTATCGGCGCGGGCCAGACGCCGAACAGGAGCATCAGCGCCATAAGCGGGGCGAGGCTCCACACTTCTCTCGCATCCGCGTCCGGCAGCTTTTCGAGCTTCGGGTTCGTCGGGCCGAGCAGCACCCGCTGGATGGTCCAGAGCAGGTAGGCCGCCGTCACGACGATACCGATCGTCGCAAGCGCCGTGATCAGAATGTTCGCCCCGAACGCGCCTCTGAAGACGAAGAACTCGCCGATGAACCCCGAAAGCCCCGGCAGGCCGAGCGACGCAAAGCAGGCCATGCTGAAAAGTCCCGCGAAGACGGGTATTCTCGCTCCGAGGCCGCCGAAGGAATCCAGGTCACGGGTATGCGTCCGCTCGTAGATCACTCCAACCAGAAGGAAGAGCGCGCCCGTGATTACTCCGTGGTTGAACATCTGCATCATAGCGCCGTTCAGAGCCATCGCCCGGTCCGCAAGATTAGCGCCCGTAACAGACGCCGCCGCTGCGATTCCGAGTATTACGTAACCCATGTGATTCACGCTGGAATAGGCGATAAGCTTCTTCAGGTCCTTCTGCGCCATAGCCACAAGAGCGCCGTATATGATCGAGATCAGAGCGAGCATCGCCATGTAGAACCAGAACCTCTCGCTCGTCCTCGGGAGTATCGGAAGCAGCACCCGCAGGAAACCGTAGGTTCCCATCTTCAAAAGAACGCCTGCCAGGATCACGCTGCCCGCGGTCGGGGCCTCGACGTGAGCATCGGGAAGCCAGGTATGGAACGGCCACACCGGCACCTTGATCGCAAATCCGAGGAACAGTCCCCAGAAAACGAGCGCCGCGCCGACTCCGCCCAGCCTTGCGTCCATTCCGGCTCTTGCCATCTCCATCATATTGAAAGTATGCGGTGAGGTGTTGAAATACATCGCCAGAATCGCAAGGAGCATCGCGACGCTTCCGACTAGAGTGTAAAGGAAGAACTTGATCGCTGCATACTCGCGCCTGGGGCCGCCCCAGATGCCGATCAGGAAATACATCGGCACAAGCGTGAGCTCCCAGAACACGTAGAACAGGAAGAAGTCGAGCGCGACGAACGTCCCAAGCATCCCAGTCTCAAGCACGAGGAACAGAAAGAAATACTCCTTGGGCCTCAGCTCGATGATGAGCGAGTAGATGAGCGACAGTGTCACAAGAAGCGTGGTAAGCCACACCATAGGCATGCTTACGCCATCCACGCCAATCATATAACGAACGCCGATCTGCGTGATCCACGGCACATCCACCATAAACTGCGCGCCCTTCGGGAACTGCACCCCCGAAGAGTCGTAGGCGAACCACAGGATGGTCGCAAGCACGAGCGGGATTACGCTCACGCCCACCGCCGTCCACTTGATTCCGCCCGTCCGGTCGCGCGGGATGAACATTATTATTACCGCGCCCACCAGCGGAATGAATGTTATCAGAGTAAGAATCCAGGAATGCATAAAATCCCTACCTCACCACGAAATACCAGCCTATCAGTATCACGCAGACTACGAGAATCAGCGTGTACTGCTGCACAACACCTGTCTGGACGAACTTGAGCGTCCGGCCTCCCAGCTTCGTCAGCGCCCCTACCAGATTCACAAGCCCATCGACCACATACCTGTCGAATACTCCCCAGATGTCGGCAAGCTTCATCGTAACCCAGCCCGCGCCATTCACTATTACGTAGTCTATGAGCCATCTGTCAAATGCGAACATAGCCTGAGTCGTAAACATCAGCGGCCGGATGACTATGATGTTGTAGATGTCGTCCATATAGTATTTGTTCGACACAAGCGTATGGACCCAGCCGAGCGCGGGTGCGAGCGACTGTATATTCAGCACAGGCCTCCACCAGATGATGGATGCAAGCCCGATCCCAAGCAGGGCGGCGAGCGTCCCCATCGCTGCCACGGCTATGCTGAAGTGGTGCTCACCGTGCGCGCCGTGGATGCCCAACGCCTCGATGCTGACATAGTGCGCGAAGAGGTTCTTCCAGGGCGCGCCGACGTAGCCGGAAACTATCGACAGTGCGGCCAGAACCATCAGCGGAATCGTCATGACCTTCCAGCTCTCGTGAGCATGAACCTTTGGATCGCGCGGCCTGCCGAAGAAAGTCAGCACAACCAGCCTGGTCATGTAGAAGGCCGTCAGAAATGCCCCAATCACCCCAGCGTAGAAGATAATCTTACCGTGCTCCCAGTGGTACGCCGTGAGCAGGATTTCGTCCTTGCTGAAGAAGCCTGCGGTGAACGGAAGACCGGCAAGCGCCGCGGTCGCAATCACAAACGTCCAGAAAGTGTAAGGCATCTTCTTCGCAAGCCCGCCCATCTCGCGGATGTCCTGCGTGCCCGTGCCATGTATGACGCTCCCAGAGCCGAGAAACAGATTGGCTTTGAAGTATGCGTGCGTCATAAGGTGGAACATGCCCGCTGTATAGCCGCCGACACCGAGGCCCATCATCATGTAACCGAGCTGACTGATGGTGGAATACGCAAGCACCTGCTTGATGTCGTTCATAACGATGCCCATCGTCGCAGCGAAGACGGCGGTGAACGCGCCGACGTAGGCTACGACCGTGAGAGCGGTCGGGTCCGCGTGGAAGATAGGATACATCCTTGCCACCAGGTAAACGCCCGCCGCGACCATAGTGGCCGCATGGATGAGGGCGCTGACTGGTGTCGGGCCCTGCATAGCGTCCGGAAGCCATACGTGCAGCGGGAACTGTGCGGACTTCCCGACTGCGCCCCAGAAGATGAGGAGCGCCGCCACGGAAGCGAGCGTAAGATGCACCGGGCTGTGCGGCAGAAGGAGCCACGCCAAGCCGAAGACCACAACTCCGGCAGCTATCGCGGATGGCAGCCTCCTTGCGCCTTTCAGGATCGCCCCCGCCATACCGTAGGCGAAGATGCCGAGAATGACTGAGAATATTGCGCCTACGCCACCCACGGTCACCGGTTCCTGGGCCATCTCGTGCGCCTTGGCGAATACACCAGTAAGCTCCATTGTGCCCGTATTCAGGTAGAGGGTCAAGAGCCCCAGGAAGAAACCTATGTCGCCGACCCTTGTTACCAAAAACGCCTTCTTAGCCGCCCGCATAGCCTCTGGCTTCTGGAACCAAAATCCGATCAAAAGGTAAGATGTAAGTCCGACAAGCTCCCAGCTTACGAACATCAAGAGAAGGGTGTTCGCGACAACCAGCCAGAGCATTGCCGACGTGAAAAGCGAAAGATAGGCGAAGAACCTGGGATACCGCTCGTCACCGTGCATATAGCCCACGGAGTAGACCTGCACCATGGCGCTTACGATCGTGACTACAAAGAGCATCACAATCGTCAGTGAATCGATTGTGATCCCCATCTTTATGACGTCCAGGCCCGCCGGCGCCCAATCGATGTAGAACGCTGCCGCCTCCTCAGCGTGCCAGACGAAGAACCACTCGGCGGCGACCCCGACCGAGATCAGGAACGAGGCCGAAATCGCAGCAATCGCGACATACGCGGCCTTTCCCCGAAGCTTCGGCCCGTTGAAAATGATCACGGCGAACGCAATAAGCGGTATTACAGGTATTAACCAGGCAAGACTTATCATAAACAGTTATCCGGATCTTGCATAAGGCTGCACGGTCTTCAGACCCGATATGCCTCCGTAATGTTTTCTATTAAAGGTCACAAGGTTTGCACCCAGATCAATAGCCAACTGCGCAACAAGCGCATCAGTAATATCAATCCCACGACTTAGGTGATATCGCGCGAACAGAGACAAAGCCCTGTCGCAGGTCTCAGGCATTCCCCAGACTATCCTGAAATCACCGAGGAATCTGTCTACTACCTGTTGTTCAGAAGCATTTCTAAAACCCCAGATCAACTCCATTGCCACATACCCTGGACAGACCAAATCGCGCGGCCTGACTGATTGCAGCCAATCGACCGCAGGCGGGTACTGCCGCAGAAGGTCTATCATAATATCCGCATCAAACACCATCATCTGCTGGCAGAACCCACCGCCTGTGCGACTGCTCCCGAAGCTTGCGCGCGAATTCGACGCTGTCTCCAATATCATCGCGGTCGGCCCACAGGCCGATTAGCCCAGAGTTCAGCAACTCATCCGCTGTAAAAGTACGCCCGGCCGCCATTGCCGCCGATTCCTCGAAGATGATCATCTCTACGTGTTGGCCTTTCTTGAAAGGCAGCCCTTTGACGACGATCTCCCCATCCTTTTTAAACACTCCAGAAACCTTTACCGCTTCAACCCGGCTGCGACCAGAACGTCTGGGATTAGCTCTTGGAACCCTTGCTGCTTCCATTTAGAATCACCACTTCATAATATTAATCTCGTCAGCGTTGATATGCTGGACGGTCCTGTAGACGTTGATAACAATTGCGAGTCCGACGGCGGCCTCAGCAGCGGCTATCGTGATAACAAACAGCGCAAAAACCTGGCCGACCAGCGTGTGCTCCGTGAGATAACCGGAGAATGCGACCAGGTTGATGTTTGCGGCATTGAGCATAAGCTCAATGGACATAAGAAGCGCAATTGCGTTGCGGCGAGTCATCATACCGAAGAGACCAATGCAAAAAAGCGCCGCTGAAACGTAAAGATACCATGTCACCGGAGGCACTTAGTCTTTTTCCTCCTTTGCAATTACGATTGCCCCGACCAGCGCGGCAAGAAGGATGAGCGACGCAAGCTCGAACGGCAGCACATAAGGCTGAAGCAGCATCCGTGCTAACTGATGAAGTGTGCCCGCGTCGACCGGCGCGGGCGCCGCCGCTACGTGTTCCCCCGCCGACGCAAACGGCCTTATAAACGTCTTCGCAAGCCCGGCGAAGGCGATCAAAACTACCGGAAGGGCAATCACGACCATCCGCACCTGCGTGGCCTGGCGGATTCTTGCCCCCATAAGCTGCTGAGTAAGGACAATACCGAACATTATAAGGACTGTGATCGCTCCAATGTAGATCAGCACCTGCATAGCGGCCAGAAACTCGGCGTTAAGAAGCACATAGAGCCCTGCTACTCCAAGGAAGGTGAACACGAGGAACAGCGCCGCCCGCAAGATGTTCGGCAGTATTACGACGAAAACTGCAGAGATCAATGTCACAGCGGCTACGGCCGCGAAAGCTATCTGATGCAGTGTCATTCTAAGCCGTGCCTCCCTCCGCCGGTTTCTCCTCGCCACCGCCCGCAGACTCGTTGTTTCGGGACACCCCTGTCCCGAAACCCGCGCTTGTAGTTTCTTCGTTGTTCCGGGACACCCTTGTCCCGGAACCCTCGCTTGCAGTTTGTTCTCCGGCCTCTTCCTCAGGCTCGTCAGGGTGGAATCCACCTATCTCGTGAAGATCGTCCAGATCGAACACAAGCTGCTCTCTGGAGGTCTTCGATATCTCATAAGTATCGCTCATAACGATGCCTGCAGTCGGGCAGATTTCGGCGCAGAGGCCGCAGAACATGCATCTCGACATGTCGATAACGAATCCCGTGAGCTTGCGCTTCTTGTCCTCGCCTACCACGTGCCCCACGGTGATGATCTGCTCGGGGCAGATGCGCATGCACGCCCCGCAGGCGATGCACTTGTCCTTGCCGGTCTTTCGGTCGATCGGCATGGCCGGCATTCCCCTGTAGTTCTCCGGCAGGTCCCACCGCTCCTCGGGATACATCAGGGTTACCTTCTTGCGCCACAGGTTGGTAAACGTAACCCCAAGCCCCTTGAGCAGGCTTACGATCGTATATATTATCTCGCTGTGTAAGCGCCGCCTTTTCATTGACTAACCCCACAAAGTGACCACGGTGCCGGCTGCGAGCAGGATGCACAGTCCGGCTGGGATCATAACCTTCCAGCCGAAGTTCATCAACTGATCGACCCTCACGCGCGGCCACGTCGAGCGAATCCACATAAGAACAAAGACCATCAACACAGTCTTTGCAAAGAACCAAAGGAATGACACTATCTGGAATGCGAAGCCATCGAGCTGTCCGCCGAGGAATGGTAACAGTGGCTGCCAGCCGCCGAGGAAAAGCGTGACTGCTATTGCGGAAAGGGTAAAAGACGCGGCAAACTCCTCCAGGAAGAAGAGGGCAAACTTCATGCCGCTGTATTCGACGTTGAACCCGGCCACAAGCTCGGATTCCGCTTCCATTATATCGAAGGGAATATGGTTGATCTCGGCAAGTCCAGCGGCCAGGAAGATCAGAAACGCCACCGCCGGAACCCCCCACCCTGAGAATATGAACCAGTGGGGGATGAATCCCAGAGTATAGCCTCCCTGTGCCTGGACTATTCCCTGCATGCTGAGTGTGCCGGCGAAGATGACGGGCACGCACAGGGCAAGGACCATCGGCACCTCGTACGCCACAAGCTGTGCCGCTGCCCTGAACGCACCGAGAAGAGACCACTTGTTATTCGAGGCCCATCCGGCAAGCACGATCCCGATGATGGTGATGCTTGTGATCGCGCTTATATAGACGATCCCGATGTTCAGGTCTCTGGCTATAAGTCCATCACCGAAGGGCATGACCACGTAAACCAGATATGCAGGTACGAATACGATGACGGGAGCGATTGCAAACAGCCATCTATCGGCGCCTTCGGGGATTACGTCTTCTTTCTGGAGGAGTTTCAGCGCGTCGGCCACAGTTTGGAGGAGCCCTTGCGGTCCGACTCTATTCGGTCCGATTCTCACTTGGATGAAACCCATTATCCGCCTCAGACCCCAGATCATGTATAGAACTACGAAGAGGACAAAGCCGAGGATCACAGCGGCTACAAGTAGCATCCTGCCCAATATGAGAAAAAATTCACTATTCATGTTTTGTTTTGATTCTAGGCCGTTTTATTCACGCAAGGCGATAAATCCTCTGATGTCGCCGCGCCTTAACACACACAATCTATCAGAACCGTACGCGCAAAAACCTGCCGGCTGCGTCACAGCCGCCGACATTATTATACGAGCGCATCCCAACTTGTGTCAAGCCCGGAACCGTCAGATGGAGCATTCCAAAGTAAGGTCCTATTTCTACGGAAACGCGGAAGTACGGAAGCATGGAAGGGAGAGGTTACAGGTAACAAGTAACAGGTAACAGAGGGCC
>JACPPP010000202.1 GCA_016190935.1 Armatimonadota bacterium
CTCTACCTCAGATAAAAACGATGCTCCTGGGCCAAGAAGCAGGAGCATCGTTTTTAGCATATTCAAGGCATCCTGAGCCTGTCGAAGGGTGCCGACTACGATGCGCCGCACCTTTCGTGCTTCGACACGCTCATCCTTCGACAAGCTCAGGATGGCTCAAGATGCGGCGTATATTGCTCACGCCGGTTAAAAACGATGCTCCTGGGCCAAGAAGTCGCGCGCTTGACCGGGAGGCGAGTTTCGAGCATAATGTTCTCATAGAAAATTCATTTTCCCTTGTTGGGGCCGGAGCAGTTCATTTGCGCGCAAATGAATTCATTGAAGAGCTAAGACGGGACACGAACTATCGCGGACAAATATCGCACATAGAAAGGATTCCCGTAAGAGTGCCAGCCTATGGCCCGCTTGAGCGTCCGCTGCCCGATGACATCCAGGCGGCGCTCAGGTCGGAGGGGATTCTTCGCCTCTACGTCCATCAGACGGAGGCCATCAATGCAGCGCGCCGCGGAAAGAATTTCGTCGTGGTGACGTCGACAGCTTCCGGCAAAACGCTCTGCTACAACATTCCTGTGCTGGAGGCCTTGAGCGATGATACCAATGCCCGCGCGTTCTACGTCTATCCAACGAAGGCGCTTGCTCAGGATCAGTTGGGGAAGCTGAAGAGTTATCCGATCGAGCCTGCATTGCGCGCGGCCACCTACGACGGCGACACGCCCCCGCATCTGCGGGGCCAGGTCCGACGGAACTCTCGCATTATCCTCACCAATCCGGACATGCTCCACATAGCCATTCTTCCGTATCACACCACCTGGGCCCACTTTTTCCGCAACCTGAAATACGTGGTAATCGATGAAATCCACACTTACAGAGGGGTCTTCGGGTCTCACGTGGCCAATATCATCAGGCGGCTCCGCAGGATAGCGGCCCGTTATAGATCGAATCCTCAGTTTCTTTGCGCTTCGGCCACCATAGCCAACCCTGCAGAGCATATGCGGGCGCTTACGGGGCTTGATGAGGCGGTCGTTATAGATCGGGACACGTCTCCGGCGGGCGAGAAGTACTTCGTCTTCTGGAATCCGCCGCTTATCGGAAAAGATGGAGGCCGAAAAAGCTCCAACAGCGAGGCCGTCTTTCTGCTTACGAGACTCGTGGAGCGCGGAGTGAGGACGATAGTCTTCGCGCAGGCCAGGAAAAGCGCGGAACTGATCCTGCGCTACGCAAAACAGTCCCTCCGCGAGGAATCCTCGCCTGCGGCGGAGAAGATCATGTCCTATCGCGCGGGCTACAGACCGGAAGAGCGGAGAGAGATAGAAAGGCGACTATTTAAGGGCGAACTACTGGGGGTTACCAGCACGAACGCTCTTGAGCTAGGAGTCGATGTTGGCAACCTCGACGCATCGATCATCACAGGTTTTCCCGGCACGATTGCAAGCACCTGGCAGCAGGCGGGGCGCGCGGGCAGGCGCGAGCTTGCTTCGCTTGCCGTCCTTGTCGCGCAGGATAATCCCATCGACCAGTTCCTTATGCGCCATCCGGATTATTTCTTCGGAAGAACACACGAGCGGGCGATCATAGACCCTGAGAATCCGTACCTTCTTGCCGGCCACGTGCTCTGCGCAGCCTACGAACTCCCCATAGAGAATGAAGAGGTGGCGATCTTCGGCGAACGCCTCTATGAGGTTCTGGCGGCGCTAGGAGAGTCGGGAGGTCTCTCCTACAGAGGCCGCTGGTACTGGACCGGCGGAGAGTACCCTGCAAGGCAGGTCAACATCCGCTCGACTTCCAGCGACAGCTACAATATTGTCGATGTGGACACGCTGTCGCTGCTCGGCACCGTCGATGCCACCAACGCTTTTGACACGGTACACCCAGGGGCAGTCTATCTGCATGGTGGGGAATCTTATGTTGTCGAGAGGCTCGAAATCTCCGAAAGGGTGGCGTATATCCATCAGGCCGACCTTCCGTACTATACCGTTCCAAGCTCACAGACCTGGCTCGCAAAGAAGGAGGAGCTTGAGTCGAAGCCTTTCGGTCGGACGAGGGCACACGTGGGAGATGTGGAGGTCACTACCCAGGTAGTAGGTTACCGCCAGAAGCAGCTTTTCACAGATGCAGTAATAAAATACGTGCCGCTCGATCTGCCCGAAGTCAAGTTTCCTACACAGTCGGTATGGTTCGAGGTGCCGCAGGCGCTTGCCGATAAGCTCATCGGAAGAGGTTTCGATCTGGAGGGAACCATCCACGCAATCGAGCATGCGGCGATAGGAATCCTGCCGCTTTTCGCCATGTGCGACCGGCAGGACATAGGTGGTGTATCGCATCCCGCTCACCCTGACGTGTCGAATCTGCCTGCGATCTTCATATACGATGGTCATCCGGGTGGGGTCGGTATATCGCAGACGGCCTACGGGCGGCTTGACGAGGTGCTTGAGGCGGCGCTGAAGGCTATAGAGGACTGCGCCTGTGAGTCTGGTTGTCCATCGTGCGTGCAGTCGCCAAAATGCGGCAACAACAACCAACCGCTCGACAAAGCCGGGGCTGCGTTCCTGCTAAGAGAACTCCTAAAGAGCAGCCGGAAGGGCACAGGGCGACTTAACAAGCCCATGTACATCCCGGCGTCATAGCAGGCTCTCTCGGGGAAGTATCACAAACTCTCAACCTGCCCAATTGGCCGGCTCATTTCGATGTCCTCATCCAGGTGGAACGCGAGCACCGTCAGTTCCTGAACGAAATCGACGTTTCGAACTACAACGCCCGCTGGCACTTTAAGCGGTATCGGGGCAAAGTTCAGTATTGCCTTGACCCCTGCGTCCACGAGCCTGGTCATGACCTCCTGGGCCGCGTTCGACGGAACCGCTATTATGCCTATCCTGGCCTGGAACTCGTCATTTACCTGCGAAATACCCCCCACGTCGCGGATTTCAAGGTCCCACAGAAGCCGGCCGATCTTGTTGTAGTTATTATCGAAGACCGCTACGATGTGGAAGTTCTGGGCTCGGAGGCCGGGATAGCCTGCAAGTGCGCTCCCAAGGTTTCCTGCTCCGACCAGCAGCACAGGCTGCTGCCGCTCGACCTTGAGTATCCTTGCCATTCTGCTTCTCAGCTCTTCAACATCGTAACCTATACCGGGCCGGCCAAATTCTCCGAAATACGACAGGTCCTTGCGGAACTGCGCCGCGTTTATCCCCGTCAGCCGCTCCATATCGCTTGAAGAGATTGTCTGTACATGCTGCTCCGCAAGCTCACTCAGCGTAGTGAGGTAGGTTGCCAGCCTTTCGAGAGTCGGGGTGGGAACTCTGTGCGCATTGTTCTTGCTCATCATAATCACACCTTTGTGGCGCCAGCACAGCCGGCAGGCACAGCTTTGCGCCAAAAAACACAACCGATACCAAAGTATAGCAGGACAATAGCAGAGTTGCAAGCGTCCATACGGAAAAACGGCGCCCAAATGGCTTGAAAACCGCTTAGAAAGCCAATAGTGGCAAAACTAGACGCGGATTGGAAGAGTTTATTATCCAATATTAGCAACGACATCTGTGGAATCTTCACAATCCGCCAAATCTGCGATTAGCTCATTGCCCATTGCTCACAACTCATAACTCATAGCTCATAGCTCATCGCTCATTGCTCGCTAAGCGCTGGCGGCAGGCATTCCGAGGAATAGGCCTGAAGGCTCGTGAGGCCGGCGTTCAGCTTGCTGAGCTGCAGGGCCATGTCGTCCCGTGAGTTCGAAAGCATCGTCACCGCCCTCGAAAACCGGCCCTCAAGCTCCTCCTGTAGCGACCTCACACCGTCCTCGGCGCTCTGCAGATAGCCGTTCAACCTCTGCAAGTCGATGCTTTGCGACGACCCGAGGATCATCTGGAATACCAACAGCAGATACGGCACGAGCATGCTGTACGGGACCAACATTACGTTGAGCTGGAATGTTTCGGACTGGATGCCGCAGCAGAGGTCGTAGACTGCATCGGGCACAGTCGCCACGGCGAAATTGACGGTCAAATTCGGATCGATGTACTTCCGCACCTCCTTCGTTCTTGAAAGCACAGCCGCCTCCACCTGCGACTTTATCCTCAGTTGCTCCGCCGGGTCGTCGCAGGAAATAAACTCTTCCAGCAAGCTTGTAGCCGCCCACTTGCTGTCGATGGGGAGCACGAGGTTGTTCGGAAGCCTGAGCCCGAACTCGACGTATTTGTCTCCCACCCTGAAGTCACGCACCTGCCACTCCGGGGGAAGCTTCGCAAAGACGACTTCGATAATGTTCTCGCCTGCGGAGCCTTTGGTTTGTGTGCCGGCTATGATCGCTTCGAGCCGCCGGATCGAGTCGGCGGTTCTCACTTCGAGTTCCTGGCGTGCCCTGGCGTGCGCCTGCAGTTCGCTTAGGTCGTTCTTCGCGCGGGAAAGCTCTCCACGTATGGCAGACGTGGCCTCCATGAGGTTCTGAGCTACCGCGCCGGTCTGGGTCAATCCGGTGCCGATGGCCGAGATGTTCTGGCTCACCTGAGACTGGTTCTTTTCGATGCTCGTCACCCGCTCCAGAAGCCCTCTCAACTCAATCTGGACACCGGCGATGGATTGAGTCAAATGCTGCAAGGGCACCGCGATGTCCGCCGCGCCTTTCGGCCTGCGAAGCAGCAGTACGATCAGTACGATGACAAAAGCCGCACCCAAACCCGCAAGTATTCTGATCAGAAGGTTTTCTATACCGTCCAAGATCACATCTTCCGCCTAACCAGATCGTCCGGGATATCCCGATCCCGGACGCACGTTCCGCGGATATCTGGTCCGCAAGCAAACCGTGCAACTCCTTAATCTCCCGTTCGACGTGACGGGTGCGAATTCCTCCGGCGAGATGTTGGGCGGGTCGGAGACCTGCAGAACTCCTGTCCGGGATCAGGAGATCCCCCACGATCAAGACCTGTAGCCTCTAACCTCTAATACCGGTTGCGTTTGGACCGGCCATAGTTCTGAAACGCGGATTGCGCGTATTGCACGGATTACGCGGATGGCGCAGGTTGTGAGGCTGTACTTCTCATCTACGGCCATTCACGTCATTGATCGCCGGGGAGATTCCTCCCCGGCGCACGTTCCCCGGATATCTGTCCGGCCCCCGACCCCCGACCTCCGGCCCTTTTCGCGTTATTCGTGCTTCTTCGCGTCATTCGCGTTTCAAAGAACCAACAGAGTGCCCCAACTATACACAATTGGTATAACCTCTGATCTGTCCGACCGGTTTGATGTTTACGCGCCGGGGGAAATCAACAAGAAAAGGAGACGTATCGAAAATGAGAGCAACAACTGAGCGAGACGTTGAGGTTAGATCAGGGGATCTCAGGCTGCAGGGCATCCTGGGGCTGCCGGAGGGCGCGCAGGGCGTGGTCTTGTTCGCCCACGGCAGCGGCAGCGGCCGCTTTAGCCCCAGGAACCAGTATGTGGCCAGAGTCCTTCAGGAGGCGGAGTTTGCCACACTCCTGATAGACCTTTTGGAGGAGTGGGAGGCCGATGACCGCAGCAAAGTCTTCGATATAGGTCTGCTCGCGCAACGTCTGCTGATCGCCACAGATTGGCTGAAAGAAAACCCGGAGACCAGGAACCTGCCCATCGGCTATTTCGGAGCGAGCACCGGCGCGGCAGCGGCGCTTCAGGCCGCGGCAGAACGAACCGGTGAGATCGGCGCAGTCGTCTCAAGGGGTGGCAGGCCGGACTTGGCCATGGACTATCTCGGAAGGGTGACGGCCCCGACCCTGCTGATCGTAGGAGGGGCTGATTATCCGGTCATACGGATGAACGAAGACGCCTACGCATTACTGCGCGCGTCGAAGAAGCTCGAGATCGTTCCCGGCGCAACCCACCTGTTCGAGGAGCCCGGAGCGCTGGAGGATGTCGCGCGGCTGGCGGCAGAGTGGTTTTCAGACTACCTACCTGAAGAGGATTAGCCCGACTTATACCAATTGTGCATAGTTATTGGTTCTTTGAAACGCGAAAGACGCGAAGAAGCGCGAATAACGCGAACAGGAGTCGGGGTGTCAGGTACCAGTTTCCGTTATTTCGGGACACCCCTGTCCCGGAATCAGCCTTTGAGTTGCAAGCCTGGTATCGGGACGAGGGTGTCCCGATACGACGGACGGATCGCTTACTTGGCACTTGGCACTTGACGCTTGGCACTTGACACTTTGCATTCTCTAGGCTTCGGCCCGCCACACGATGCTTGGGAAGTCCCGCATAGCGACATGGAGTTCGATTGGGCTGTCCGTGCCCGCGAGCGCGCTCCTTGCCGTCTCAAGCGCGATGGCGGGCGTGTTGTTCATCTTGCTGAGATGCGCGAGCCACACGGCTACGCTCCTTCCCGTCTGTGCAATCTCCAACAGAAGAGCGGCAGCAGATTCGTTCGACAGATGCCCGTTGCTTCCCATAATGCGGCGTTTGAGGAACCACGGGTACGGCCCGGCCACGAGCATCTTTACGTCGTGGTTCGACTCAAGAATCAGCAGGTCGGCGGCAACAGCCTCCGCTCGAATATCCTGCGTAAGTATTCCGGTGTCTGTTGCGTTGCAAATTGTCTTTCCTCCGCACTCTATCGTGTAACCTGTGGGGCAGGCGGCGTCGTGAGAGACGGGAAACGACCTCACCGAAAGATCACCTATCGCCATTTCGCTGCCGATGTCCAGCACTTCGTGCGGAACTCCCTGCGAACCTGTCACCCCAGCAAGCGTCGGGGCATTCGATATCAGCGGCACGCCGTACCTGCGCGCCATCCTGACAGCGCCGGCTGTGTGGTCCGTGTGCTCGTGGGTGATCAGAATACCTGAGAGGCTGCGCGGACTCATTTCAATCTCGTAAAGAGCCGCAACTATCCGGCGGATTCCAATGCCGGCGTCGATGAGAACCGCGCTATCCCGGCTTCGTATGAGGATGCAGTTGCCGGAGCTTCCGCTTGCCAGAGAGTGAACAGTAAGCATCATCTCCTACCCCAGCTTCAGGATCAGGGCGACTACTCCCGCCCAAAGGATTATGTTTATCAGAAGCGGTTTATCTTCAAGAAGTACCAGTTCGGGCTGTCCACCGGCGTTCCTCGTGTGGATCAGATACAAATAACGGAAGATGCCGTAGGTCACGAAGGGAATGGTGACCATCATATAGGGATGCTGGCTAGCCGTCTTCGAGAACGGCGCGAAAGTGTAGAGCGAGTAAGCCATCAGAGCAGTTGCGGCGGTTATGTTTATCATCTGGTCCAGAAAACCGATGCTGTACTCGTCAAGTATCTTCCGGTGGTTTGTAGCATTTCGCTCAAGGGTCACAAGCTCATGCCTGCGCTTGGCGAGGCCGAGGAACAGCGCAAGTAGCGTGGTGCACAGAAGCAGCCACGGGGATATGGAGACGTCTATTACAACCGCGCCGGCTACCGCGCGTATGACGAACCCGGCTGCGATCACGAACAAATCGACGATTACGAGATGTTTTAGCTTGAGCGAGTAGGCGCTCGTAAGAAACAGGTATGCCAGGAGGGTCAGTCCGAAATAGTGGCTGTGAGACCCCGCGAGCGCAAGGCCGTAATAATCGAGCCAGAACGCGCCGAAAACTGCGGCGGCAACCAGGACGACTGCAAAACCTGACGCGGTGCGGATAGGGACGAGCCCCGAGGCTATCGGGCGTTTGCCCTTCGTTGGATGATGACGGTCTCTTGAAGCATCCAGTATATCATTTGTGAGGTAGACAGCCCCGGAAGCAATACAGAAGAGGCAGAAGGCGAGCAGCGCGCGCCATGCCGCCGTAGCCTCGCGCGGCTCTCCCAAAGTGAAGAGATATCCGGCGAAGACCAGCAGGTTTTTTGTCCACTGCCTGGGCCGCGTTGAGCGTAGAAGCCCAAATATCACGTGCTCATATCCTATATTAATCGTTGACCGTGACAACGCAAGTGCTGGTAACAGGCGCCTTCATTCCCCAGATATCGCTTACAGTCAGAGTCACGGTATAATCGCCGCCCTTCCTGTACTGGTGCATTACCACTTCTCCGGTGCCATCAACTCCTGCGGCGCCCGCGTCACCGAAGTTCCAGTCGTAGCGGAGCACGCTTCCACCAGCCTCCGCCTCGGCCTGAAAAACGACCGAATCGTAGATGGCCACAACCTGGTCCTCACCCGCATAGGCAGTAATTGGCGTATCATCCTCTCCGGTGCTGATCTGACCGAGAAAAACCGAGTCAGGAACATCTGTGAAGAGCATTATCCGAGAGACCGGAAAAGATTCCCCCTGCTTGATGCCCAGAACCTTGAACGGGATGCCAAAAGTGTACCATCCGCCCTCGCTGTGTGGAGGCACGGCCTGAGTGACGTCAATCTCCCTCCCATCTGCTGAGACCAAAACGATCCGCACGTTGCCGACCTTTGGCTTAGACGGGATATCGCTGTCCATGTTGTAGCTGCCAGGGAACGGGAAGCCGGGCATAGGCATAGCGCCGAACCCTGGCCCGTAGGCCTCCACGACATCGCTGCGGGTAACAGTGGCAAACTGCATAATAAACTGCAGATACGTGTTGTCGTCAAAGGGTTCGGACAGGATATCTACAGGGTTCTTGAAAATGACGCAGCCGCCTTCATGAAGACCCTGTGAGGTAATCTTGATCGACCGGCTGCCGTTGTAGACCCTATCACCGACTTCAATCGCCGATCCGCTTCCCCATCCACCTACAGTTATGCCTGTAGTGTAGGCAGGCTCCCCGTTGAACAGAACAATCTCGCTCTGAGCAGCGCTTACGACAGTCAGAAGCGATACGAAAAACAGCGCGATCCAGAAACTCCGCATAATCAGCCCGTACCTTTCCCGGCAGGAGGCTTCGCCCTTTGAAGCCGCGCCACCGGAGTCGCGATTCCTATCCTTGATTCTACCCGCGCCAGTCGCCACATGTCAAGCGTTTGCGCCCCTCTACTCACAACTACCTCCTGACACCCGGCCGCTAATGTGGTATACTGTAGCAACTCAAAAAAGTAGAATCCGGACTTAGATCGGAAGGACCGCTGTGGAATGGCTCATATAGGCTGGTTCGGGCGAAAGTCTAAGAGCGCGAGGAAGATAGCAAGGCAGAGCGTGGATGCCCTTCCCGATGGACTCTGGACCAAGTGCCCGAAGTGCAATGAAATACTGTTCAACAGGGAACTGGAGAAAAACCTCCGCGTCTGTAGTAAATGTAACTACCACTTCAGATACAGGGCTTCGGAACGGATTGCCGCGACGGTTGATGAGGGAAGCTTCGAGGAGTTTGCGGACGATTTGAAGTCTGCTAATCCGCTGGGGTTTCCCGATTATGAGACCAAGCTGGAGGCGGACGTGGCCAAGACCGGTATCAGGGACCCTATGGTGATCGGCAGGGCCCGGATAGGTTCTTGCCCTGTGGTAATAGGAGTGGCCGACTTTGCCTTCAGAGGCGCGAGCATGGGGGGCGTTTACGGCGAGAAGGTGGTTCGCGCGGTGGAGACTGCAATCGAAGAGAGGCGGCCGCTCATAATGTTTTGTGCATCGGGCGGGGCAAGGATGCAGGAGGGCATACTCTCCCTGATGCAGATGGCGAAGACGAGCGCTGCCATTGCCAGACTGCACGATGCAGGCCTGCCTTATATAGTGGTTCTCACGGACCCGACTACGGCCGGAGTCCACGCAAGCTTCGCCTCCATCGGAGATGTCATAATCGCCGAGCCGGGCGCTCTGATCGGATTTGCTGGCGAGCGTGTTGCCCAGCAGGCGGGAGTCGTCAACCGCCCGCCGAACTTTCAGAGATCGGAGTTTCAGTTGGACAATGGTATGGTCGATATAGTGGCGACTCGCAAGGAGTTGAGGCAGACACTGATTAAGCTGCTCGAATTCTGCACCGGGGAGGTCGCCGATGTCATCTAACCAACTGAACGTTCTCGATTTTGAGAAGCCGATTCTGGAGCTTGAGGAACAGATCGAAGAGATCAAGCGGCTGACAGCGGCCGAGGGGCAGGACAGATCAGAAGAGATCGCGGAGCTTGAGAATCACAGGGACAGGCTGATGCGGCAGGTGTTCTCCAATCTAACACCCTGGGACAGGACTTTGCTTGCGCGCCATCCGAAGCGCCCATATACGCTCGACTTCGTGCGGCTTATGTTCGAGGATTATCTGGAGCTTCACGGCGACAGGCTATTCTCGGATGACAATGCTATGGTCGGCGGCATCGGTGTTATCGAGGAGCGCCAGGTAGTCTTCGTCGGCCAGCAGAAGGGCAGGGATCTGAAGGAGCGTCAGTACCGTAACTTCGGCAGCGCGAAGCCTGAGGGCTATCGAAAGGCGCTCAGGCTGATGAAGCTTGCTGAGAAGTTCGGAAGACCAATCATCTGCTTCGTCGATACGCCTGCCGCGGACTGCAGCGTTGGCGCTGAGGAGCGCGGCATAAGTGAGGCGATTGCTCGCAACCTGATGGAGATGTCGAGGCTCACGGTTCCCGTCGTGGTGGCGATACTCGGAGAGGGCGGCAGCGGAGGCGCTCTTGGAATCGGCGTGGGAAACCGCGTGCTTATGTTGGAGAACGCCGTGTATTCGGTAATTCCGCCGGAGGGCTGCGCGGCAATACTGTGGAGAGACCCCAACCTTAAGTCTGAAGCCGCCGCTGCGCTCAAGATTACGTCACAGGATGCGCTTGAGCTTGGAGTGATCGACGAGATAATACCCGAACCGCTTGGCGGCGCTCATCGCAACGTCGAGCAGACTGTAAGGAACCTGAAAGGCGCGATTCTCAGACATCTGAAAGAGCTTGATACCGTGCCGGGAGCCGAGCTTGCAGAACTGCGCTACGAGAAGTTCAGGCGGATGGGCCAGTTTGTGGTCGAGCGAGAGTTGGTCGAGGTCGCTACCTGACAGAAAGACAGGCTCGTCCATTGAACTGGCGGCCGGGTCGGAGACCCGCCGAACTCCCGTCCGGTATCAGGAGATCTCGGACGATCAGGAACCTTCAATCTGAAATCTAAAATCTAAAATCTAAAATTCCTCTGGTCCCCGGCGACCACCTACCTACACCCTGTCGAGCTTGGCGAAGCCGACAAGGAGCTTCTTAAGGCCGTGGCTGTCGAAAGCTATCGTTACCTGTTCCTCATCGCCTAAGCCGGTTGAACTCAGCACGATGCCGCGCCCGAACTCTCCGTGGATCACCTTCTGTCCCGGACGGAAAGTCGAGGATGCGGGGTTTCGCTTAGTCGCCACTGCCGGCCTCAATAACTGCTCACGGTTGGTTGCGCATTGCCGCGTAAGCAGGTGATCGGGAACTTCGTCGAGGAACCTCGACCTCTGCTGCCTTCTGGTGCTCCCGAATAACGTTCTCAGGTGAGCGTGGGAAAGGTGAAGCTCCTCTTTCGCCCTCGTCATTCCTACATAGCACAGCCGTCTCTCTTCTTCGAGCTCCTCGTAGTCGTCCAGCGATCTCGAGTGAGGAAACATCCCCTCCTCCAAAGAGACCATAAACACGATCGGGAACTCAAGACCCTTCGCTGAATGCAGAGTCATAAGCGTGACGGCGTTTCCGCTCTCTTCGTAAGTGTCGAGGTCGGACATAAGCGCCACCTGCTCAAGAAACGTTCTCAGCGAGTGGTCCGCGGAGGTCTTCTGGAACTCCTCGGTTACCGACACCAACTCCTCTACGTTCTCTATTCTTGACTGCGCGTCCAGGCTCCGCTCCGATTTAAGATGAGTCATGTAGCCTGAATGCTCCAACGCTTCTTCGAGGAGCCGGTGGACAGTATAGGTC